>DATGYA010000263.1:0-3146 GCA_035298405.1 Kamptonema sp.
GATTCTGCTGTGTTTAATTGGGTAGAACCGAGTAGAGCCAAAAACACGACAACGGATGATGTCACAGAGAGATTGTCGGTAGGTAATAAAGAGAATTCGAGAGCAATTGTCCCGGCTCAAGGTTGGGTGATGAATCAGCGAGAGGAAGTGACGTTGGTGGGATATAATTTGGGTGGTGGTGCTTCTGCTCGTTTTCCGAAGCCGACGGGTGCGTGTCTACCGCGATAAGTATAGTCTTTAATTGAATTATCGAAAGCTACAGTCTTGGGGCGGGTTTATTAATGTTATTTGTGGGTGGCAAATTTGATCGCGAACCCGCCCCTACCCAAACTGTAGCAAACTTTTACCAGAAGTGGTATTACTTACTTTTCTGCTTAAATTTCAATTGTATGGTGGGCGCTGCTAAGAAACTTAAGTCCCTGGGGGTTTTCAGCTTAAGTTGACACCAATGACCGCGCCCACCTTACTATTATTTAACAGCCGATAACTGATAAACCTGTTCAGAAATCTTAGCCAACCGCTGCATTCCAATTTCAATTTCTGCATCAGTAGCCGTTAAACTAATCCGCAAACATTCCTGTTTATGCCGCCAATCTTCTCGCAAACCGGGGAAGAAAGAACTGCCAGGAACCACAATCACGCCGACTTGTTTCAACTGTTGATAAAATTCCCAATCAGTAATGGGTAAATCCTTCAACCACAACCATGCAAAAATTGCCCCTTCGCCGCGATGTAAGAACCAAGGCAAATCTTTAGGCATGAATTTGTCGAGAGTGGTTTCTAAAATCTTAAATTTCTTCTGATAGTGCGGCCGAATTACATTCTCAGCAATATTAGCCAGAGCTCCAGAGGCGATCGCGCGAGTTGCGATCGCCTGTCCATACCTCGGTGAATGAATGCACATATTAGTCTGGAAAGATTCCAACACCTGAATCATCCTTTCCTCACCGATCGCAATCCCAATTCGCTCACCCGGCAACCCCGCCTTAGACAAACTCATACAGTGTATGATATTCCCCCCAAAAATTGGTCTAATCTCCGTAAAATTTAACGCCGGGAAAGGAGGGCCATAGGCAGAATCAATCAACACGGGCACATTGTACGGAGCAGCCATTGCCGCAATTTTATCAACTTCATCGTCAGTAAGTACGTTGCCAGTAGGGTTACAGGGGCGGGAAAATATCACGCAGCCAGTAGTCTCATCAATTACTAACTGGCTGAAATCTGGGCGGTATTTGAAGCGGTGAGCCCTAGCGTCAATATCCAAAGTCGGCTTGTAAGCGACAACTGCCTCTGGCACTAAGCTAACGCCCCCGTAACCAGTGTAATCGGGACTCAGGGGTAAAACGATGTGTTTGAGTTGTCCGCTAGCAGTATAGCCGCCAAAGGCATTGGCAGCGTAGAAGTAGATAGATTGGCTACCGGGAGTGATTAAGATATTGCGATCGCTCAATCTTAAGCCGTAGCGATCGTTAAAATCCTTGAGTACAGCATCGATAAACGGCTGATACCCTTGGCTAGAACCGTAGCGACAAACCACCTCCCCGTATTCAGAACTAGCAAGCAGATCCGCTGTGCAATCCCGCCATAATTGCTCAACTTCCGGTAAAATCACCGGATTTCCCGCGCTTAAATTAATAAACTCCTGCCCTTCCCCTGCTCTGAGGGTTTCAATAATGTCTTTCATAATCGCTCTAACGCCCGTGAGGTTGGACATTTGAGCACCAAATTTAGTGAGGGCAGGGTTCATAGGTAATACTCGGACTGAAATAGAGGTTAATACTTTAATTTATCTTAGACTTATCCAGAACAGATCCCCCAGCTACCTTAAAAAGAAGCTTTTGAGATCCTTTGAGGGGGAGATTTTGATAATTTAAGCGGTAGAAAGCTTTACCTGGGAGAGTCAAGCGTCAGGACAAACTCAGCAAAGGGCAAAGGCTACCCTAAAAGTAAAGTGACTATTATGACGATCGAAACCTCGCCAAAAACAACTCGCTCAAAGTATTGTTGGGTTCGATTTGACTGCTGGAGAGCTGTTTGGGTAAATGATTACTCGCGTTGGCACAATTAGTAGAGTGCGTCAGAATCCAACGCCTTATTGCCTGCGATCGCTTATTGTACTAGCGTCATCAATTCAACCAATTAACTAAATCTGCACTGGCTTGGCAGTGCAGATTTAAAGATTTAGACAAGCATTAACAAGCCAGTCTGCTATTGTAAATCGGGACTCATGGTCTTCGCTCCCCATGCAATATCAGAAGGCAATTAACGTCGAATTTACTTAGAGAAATTTCTGCTTGCTGGTGCAGTATTGTCCTTTAAGGCGTTCGCGCTCCTCTCAGCAGTGTCTGAGTAGAGCGCACCGAATTCTTTTAATGCTTGTCCTGACTCTTCGGCAATATTCTTCAACCGTTCGCCAGGTGCACCTTCCGTTTCGCGAGCTTCTTTAAACCACTCATTTGTGGTTTTGGGTCTTACGGAATCAATCTCATGTAATGTGTCGCGAGCTTCATTGCTGGAGGCTTTGTTATTGCGTCCAGAATCAACGTTTGTAGTCAGCAGTAGAAAACCGACTAGGGCAACTGCCAAAAACCGCTTTACCTGAAATACATTAAGTAGAGAACTGATGCCAGCGATCGCACTAGAAAACAAATTTGTCATGACTATACTCCACGAGTTGATTGTTGAAAATTTTCAGCCTTTTGGCATATCGTTGGCTCACTCCAAACTCAGCTAATACTATTTTGAGCCGAAGTTAGCTTCAAACTCTAATTAGCCTGATGAATAGAGCGACAGTTGGCAATGATATGTGTAAAAAACCAACCTATTTTCAAGCCCTTAGCTTTTTTGAGCTCAAATATAAGAATAACGACAGGAAGATGATTCTTCCTCTAACAGAAGTCATAGCTTGGTCATGGAAAATAGAATTTTTTAAAGAGTTTTGGATAGCTGAAAATAATAAATTACCCCCTATGGTAGAGGATTTTTAGGTAATTAATTATGTAGGGCTGTATGTTTCTATACATCTGTGGGGAAATCATAGCTACACCCAAAAAAGAAAGAACTTGTAAGTACGGTTTTATAGGATTGAATTAAACATCAACTGATTAGAAATAGATGACTTTGATCGCCGATGAGCAGCTACA
>DATGYA010000264.1:0-3948 GCA_035298405.1 Kamptonema sp.
TAAGTCAATCAATTCAAACAAATCATTGATGTAATCTAGGGCAGGTTGAATATTGCCACCAAGGAAACCAACGGGGTTATTAATTTCGTGAGCGACACCAGCTATTAAGTTACCCAAGGCGGACATTTTTTCACCTTGAATTAGTTGAAGTTGGGTATTTTGCAGTTCTTGTAGAGCTTTTTCCAGGGCTTCAGATTTCTGTTGTCGCTCGGCTTCCATGCGCTTGCGATCGCTAATATCCAAAAGCAATCCATCCCAAACTACTGAACCATCAGCAAGTCCTTGGATTCGAGATTCCCCATGTATCCATTTGACAATTCCTGATGGGGTGACGATGCGCCCTTCCCATTGCCAGGATAGCCATTGATTTGTAGCTTGAGTCACGGATTCTTGATAATTAGAAACATCATCTGGATGCACCATATTGTCAAGAAACAGCGAATTGGCTATGGCCTGATCTGGAGTAATTTCCAGCAAGTCATAGCAATCGGCACTGATATAGCTCAAGGATATAACTCTATCAGGAGTCATGCAGTATTGATAAACTACCCCCGGCACATTGTCTACCAAGTTATGAAAGCGAGACTGTGCTGCACTTAACTCATCAAGCGATCGCTCTAGCTGTTGGGAATAGGTTTGTGACTGTTCATAAAATCGAGCATTCTCTAGGGAAATAGCGGCTTGAGCGCAAAGTAAATTCAAGAGTTCTACGCGATCGCGAGTAAACGCTCCTGCCGTCAAGTTATTTTCTAGATATAAAATGCCCATCAATTTCCCTTGATATAAAATCGGGCTGCACAAGATACTATACGGCTGCTGACGAATGATGTAGGGATCGTTGGCTAAGGTGACATCGGCGATCGCATCAATTAATACCACAGTCTGCAAGTCGTGCTGTACTTTGTAAATGAGCTTCAGGGGAATATCCTGGCTATCCTCAACAGGAAGTTTCTGCAATACTACTGGTTCTGTTCCCAAAGTCATTGACCCGTTAATTAACAGGCGACTATTTCGCATCAACATTAATACGCATTTATCAGCCCCTGCATTTTTGATGATAATGGAAAGCAAAGATAACAGTAGTTTGTCCAGTTCGATTTCACCCGATATCGCTCTGTAAGCTTTGAGAATAGTAGCTAAATCTAAAGCCACAGAAACACTATTACTTGAAGTCCGAGAACTGGTGATAGTGGCATATCTTAAGTCAGAGATAGTTTCCTGAGTGAAGAGGGAAAACTCGGTTTGCTGTAATATGGGAGCCAACAGTTGTGGATAACGAGTTTCTAGGTCTGCAATTTTGGCTTTTGCACCCCATTTAGCATAACAGTAGTAGGCTTGCTGCATATATAGGGCGGCAAATTTTTCTTTGCCCCAGTCGAGGTAGAATTTGGCCGCGAGTTCGTTGGCTAAGGCTTCTTCTTGGATATATTCGTTTTGTTGCGCTCCACTTATCGCGCGATCGTATAGATCGCTGGCTTCTGCTTTTTGTCCTAACACGCGACATTGTTCTGCTGCTACCAAACTATATTTATGTGCAAAGTTTTTAGGTGCATGAACAGCCCATACTTTCAAGAATTTTTGATTAATTTCTACTTGGTCTAGCAGAGATTGATGATTTGTGTTTGCAGCCAATGTGCGACTATCTTTTAGTACAGATAAATCAAGAGATTCGGACAGCAGAGCAAGAGAGTAATAGAAGTTGTGGATCGCAACAGTTATCCCAATCGCAGCATCGGCATAATTTGCTGCATTGACTGCCGAGGTAACTGCCGCCGAATAATCTCCAAATAAATAACTGAGAATACACTTCCCCAAATAGGCTGTAAACGGCAACGATCGATCGTTCCCTGCACAGAAAATAGGTAGAAGCTCGGTTTCATCAAAATGATTGCCAACAAACTGTCTGGGATTGGTGACATCTCCCAGCAAATTTGAAACAAGTTGTTGCCAAACTTGAGCATTACCAAGGGAGTGATCTTGTTTAATCGTTCGCAATACCTCGATTGCAATATTTTGTTTCTCTTGCACCTCTGTCAGTATCTCTCCAGCTAGAAATTGGTAGGTACAGCGATGGGCAGTTGCATAACTAGCATACTCAATATCTCCCATTTCAAAACCAATTTCACTAGCTCTTACTAAGGGTTTTATGCTATCGATCAATGATTCTTTCCAAGGTCTAATAAAAACATTAAATAAATTGTTTACCTTACATTCCAATTCTCTAGCAGAGAATCGATCTAATACCTTCAAAGCAAGTAAGCCAGAGTAATATCCCCGATCTAAATCTTTCTCAAATCCGCACAAAAATATACCATAAAATACATAGGCAAATGCACTCAGCGATGTGTGTCCCTGCTTTAAACTCAGATCGATCATTGTCAAGACAATTGGAGACAAAAGCTCTGGTCGTGTTGTATAGGCTGGAGAAAAAATTGCCATCAGTATACGCATGACGGCAATTTGATTGGCATCTTGCATAACTGGCAATGATTCTATTGCGAGCAATTTCGGTAGATCAATTGCTGAAGATGCAGGAGCGTGGTTTAAATCAACTCCCAGAAGTTCCAATGCCAATATCCCTACAGCCAGTGCTTTTGGCATTTCCGATTGAGCCATATACATTTGAATTTGTATTTCATAAAGTTTTACTCGATCGAGTACGTTAGTCACGCGCTCTAACACAAAATTAGCTAAGGTTTGGGATCGAGAAAAATTGATGTTGAGATATTCTGCTTTAATTGCGGCTTCATAAAGAGATAGTGTCAGCCTATACTGGCTTTGCCAGCTATTGCTATCTAGAGACTTTATTCCAATATCAAAATATTTAGCCGCAGCAGCATAGGCTGTTGCTGAAAGAGCTTTTTCTCCAGCCACAAAGTTTAATTCTGCTAATTGATTGCGTTGTTTCTGAGTTACGATTAACTCACTCCCCCTGTTCAAATGATCGACAATTTCAAAGATATTTTCTTCCTGTTTTTCTGGGGAGATATGATGCAATAATAATTCTCCAATGCGGTAATGAGTCGTTTGTTTTTGTTCGTCGGGAATCAAAGAATAGGCAGCTTGTTGAACGCGATCGTGCAAAAATCGATAAGTGGGATTGGCTGAAGCTTGGAAAACTTCTTCCCTATCCGATTGGGTAAAGAGTTTATAGATTTTGGTGGTAGGAATTATCAAACCTTCTTGCAAGGCTTTCCATAAAGCCGTAGCCGTTTTTCCTGCCGATTGTTCGCTGACAATAACTAAAGTGTTTAAATCAAACTCGGCTCCAATACAAGCCGCTAATTTGAGCATATCCTGAGTCTGTGTCGGCAATTTTTGCAATTGCAAGACCATAAATTCCACCACATCATCAGTAATTGCCAAGGCTTTTACTTGGGCAATATCGCACTGCCAATGCTGAATCTCCCAATCAAAACTAATTAACTTATCATCATGTAAAGCTTTGAGAAACTGGGTAGCAAAAAAAGGATTTCCTTTAGTCTTTTGATAAACCAAATTTGTTAAAGGTTTTGCCAGCGATAATTCGCAATTCAGGGTATCCGCTACCAAGCAATTTAGATCTAATTCCTTTAACGGTGGCAAGGTAATTGTATTGGCTGTTGCCCCAGTTTTGACAATTTCATCTACGGTTAATATAAATGGATGTGCTGGGGAGACTTCGTTATCGCGATAAGCTCCTAATATTAATAAATATCCCGTATCTCGCAGCAATAATTTCAATAAATTTAGGGAGGCGGAATCTGCCCATTGCCAGTCATCCAAAAACATGACTAAGGGATGTTCTTTGCTGGTAAATACTTGTAAAAACTTTTGAAACAGTAAATTAAAGCGATTTTGGGCAGCACTGCCTGATAGTTCTGTGGCTGGTGGCTGTTTGCCAATGATGTTTTCTAACTCAGGAATTACGTCAATTAAAACTTGTCCACTGTCTCCAACTGCTGCTAT
>DATGYA010000265.1:0-4324 GCA_035298405.1 Kamptonema sp.
CTGCAATTAAAGTTGACATGATTTTCTTGCCTCTGTTGTGTAGATTTTAGGTTTGCTATCTGCATTCTTAGTTAGCAGTAACAGCTTAGGTCGCCACCAGGGGTTAAAACCCCTGTCTCATAGCTAAAGTCGGTTAAAACCGACTAAAAAATAGTTAGTGGATTAAACATTTCCAACAACTCTTGTAGAGTAAGCATCCTGCCTGCTTTTCCGAGTCTTTTCTGGAGATATCTATAGTCGTCTTCAGACGACTTTCGCTATTAGGCAGGGGTTTTAACCCCTGACTGACAGACAAATTTGTTTGGCAAGCATTGCACGGTTATCAGTTAACAGTTAACAGTTAACAGTTAACAGTTAACAAAACTACTTCCCTTGAGGGGGAGCAATCTTTTGCTGCAACCAAGCCATCAACCGATCCAGCATCAAACCAACAGCGCCAATGTAAACTACAGCTAACAAAATTTCGCTGATATAGTTTTGCTGGTAAGCATTCCAAATAAAGAAGCCAATACCAGTAATCCCCGACATCACAATTTCTGCTGCAATAATCGCTAACCAAGCCAAACCGATCGCAATTCTCAAGCCTGTAAAAATGTAGGGAAGTGCTGAAGGAAACAAAATATTTAGATAATATTCCTTCCGAGAAAGTTGCAACACCTTCGCAACGTTATTGTAATCGTCAGGGATTTGGCGAACACCTTCAGCCGTGTTGATTAAAATCGGCCAAACTGAAGTTACAAAAATCACGAACAAAGCCGCAGGTTCGTTTTGTTGCAAGGCGGCCAAAGCAATCGGAACCCATGCCAAAGGTGCAACCATTCGCAAGAATTGAAAAATCGGATCTAAAGCTTTATTAAGAAAAGGATTTGTACCTACCAAAACTCCCGTACCAATTCCCACAACCGCCGCCAGAGTGTAGCCTTTCGCCACCCGTTCCAAACTTGCTAAAGTTTGCCAAAACAAGCCAACTCCATAAGTTTTGGAGTTCATAAAAGGATACATCAGCAAAATCCGCGTCCGTTCATCAGTCCAAAGGCTTATTGGCCCCGGTAGCTTGATAATTCCAGAACTTGATAGGAATTGCCACACAAATAGAAACCCCAGGACTCCCACAATTGGCGGCAATATATTATGAGAATTCTTCTTCCAAAACTCACCCAGAGCACTTTGTGCATCAACTCCGCCTCTCCGATTTGTACTTACAGCCATCCTACTAATCTCCTGTGTTTTTGCTATTGTTTTGCAAGACTAAATTTTGGTTTGACCGTTACAGAATTTACGCAACTGTAACAAGACAGGGTTTAAATTTTAGGTATGTAGTTGCGCTTCAGTGCTCTTAGACCATGAAAGAGGGCTGAAAGCCCAACTACATACCTACTAAGCTGAACGACAACTAGAATCAGGCAATGAAAGAGGGCTGAAGCCCAACTACAATACCTACTAAGCCGAAGGACGACTAGAATCAAGGATCGCTTCAGCTAACAGTTAACGGTTAACAGTTAACAGTTAACAGTATCAAACTTTTTTAATTGCCAAACTCTTGAGATAATCTTCGGGTTTGTCTGGATTAAATTCTTTACCGTCAAAGAACTTTTCTACACCGCGAGATGTACTTGCGGGAATGTCAGCATCAGCAACTCCTGCTAATTTGGCTGCTTTCTTCCAAATATCTTCGCGGTTGACTTTATCGATGATTGTCTTTTGATCTGCTAAGGTTTTTGTCGGCAGAAAACCCCAGCGCACGCTTTCAGTAAGGAACCACAAATCGTGACTTTTGTAGGGATAAGAAACGTTCCCGATTCCATCATGCCAATACAGCGGACTGCTTTTGAAGTCATTGATGTCTGGTTGACCATCACCCATGACGTACTTGCCTTCATAGGGTGGTATCAAAACTTCGGGAGATACGTCAAAGAAGTTTTTACCGGAAACAATGGCAACTAATTCAGCTCTATTTTCTGGTTTATCGCACCACTGTTGCGCCTCAATTATTGCTGCTAATAAGGCTTCTGTGGCTTTCGGATGTTTGTCTACCCAGTCGCCGCGAATTGCTAGATATTCCTCTGGATGACCTTTCCAGATTTGGGCAGTTAAGGCTGACATGAAGCCGATTTTTTCTTTAACAATTCGCAAAGGCCAAGGGTCGCCGGTACTGAAACCATCCATGCTACCAGTTTTCATGTTGGCAACAGTTTGCGCGGCTGGTACTGTTAACAAGCTGACATCTGTATCGGGATTAATGTCATTAGCTGCTAACCAGTAACGAATCCAGATATCTTGGTTGGCTTTGGGGAAAGTGTAGGCCGCTTTGAAGGGAGTTCCGGCTTTGGCTAGACCTTTAATGTAGTCATGGCCACCTTGACTTAGTTTAAGTCCGATGCCTTTGCCTTCGTGTTTGGCCGCGATCGCAATTCCATTTCCCTGAGTATTTAGCTGAACCAGCACATACATTGGGATTTGGACGCTGTTTTTAGTAATCAGACCTTGGCTAATCATATAAGGCATCGGCATTTGCCACTGACCGCCGTCTATCCCACCACCCGCAGAACCAATTTCTACGTTATCTCTAGCCGAACCCCAGTTGGCTTGCTTGGCAACTGTAACTTCGGTCATGCCATATTTGGCAAAAAAACCTTTTTCTTGGGCAATAATTAACGGTGCTGATTCAACGATGGGAATATATCCCAAAGTGATTTTTGTAGTTTCGATGCCTTCGACTCTTTTCTCGTTAGCAACAGCAACTACTGAAGTGGCAGTACCGCCGCCAGCGCTGGTATCTGCAACGGGTTCTGGGGGATTTCCCAAACAACCTTTAAGTAGTATTGAACCCAGAGCAGATGCACCTGCTGTGACGATAAACTTACGCCGAGAAAGGGTAGAAAATTGATCTGAAAACTTAGTCATAGCCTAGCCTCGCTGCAATTCATAATCTTCTGTAACGACATTCACTGAAGGTTATCAAAGCGCTTTTTTTTAGTTCGCTAAACTGGCTTTAGCGAACTATTTCGAGCGCAGGTAGGCAGGAACTAAAGATTTATTGCTAAAGCATAAGTCTTTAAACTATCCCTGCTGACTTGACACTTTTAATTAAAGCGATATTTTGATCGACCAAGTTGTGCGAGCTACGCTTTTGGGCAGTAGCACGCTTTCTTGACTTGGTTACTCAGTGTACCGTACTCTTGCGGCAATGATAAAACAATTATTAAATTTGATTGATAAGTAAATGTTTTATCATTGCGCGATCGCTCAACTAAGTAACCTCTGCTTTGTTCGTGTTCCTCAAAACAGCCGCATTAGTTGGGTGGGTCAAAGCGGTTAACCGAGAGCGCAACGCCAATCATAGGCAAAGCGGCACCGAAACAGATCAACCACTGATCCAGCTTCATTGGAGCCGTCTGAAAAACGTCATTAACAAATTGGGAATGAGCAAAAATTATCTGTAAAATCAGAGCCACGACAATTCCCAATCCCAAAGCGGGAGCCCCGCTAACTTCTTCTTTCGAGCCGCCAAATTTAGCCAACAATGAAGGCAAAAACTGACTCAGACTCAATAGGTAAAAAATTCTGCCCATTACCAAGGCTTGAATAGCCATTGTCCGCGCCAATGGGATCGTACCCCAATCCGCCTGACGTACCCATTCAAACATCCCAAAAATTAAAGTCCAGTTGTAGAGGGAAATCGCCAAGATCCTTTTGATCCGATTTACTGTCAAGAAAGGTTCGTTAACTGGTCGCGGTTGCTGTTTCATCACCCCTGGAGACTTCGGCTCGAAAGCTAGGGGTACTGTCATAGTGATGGAGTTGAGCATATTCAGCCAGAGAATTTGCAGGGATAAAATTGGCAATTCTCGACCTAAAAGGGTGCTGAGTAAAATCGTCATTGATTCTCCACCATTGACTGGGAGAATGAAGCTAATGGCTTTGAGGAGATTTTTGTAAACCGATCGCCCTTCTTCTACCGCAGATTCGATCGAAGCAAAGTTATCATCGGTCAAAATCATATCGGCGGCTTCTTTGGAAACCTCCGTACCGCTACCCATAGCAATCCCGATATCGGCTTGCTTTAAAGCGGGCGCGTCGTTAACGCCGTCTCCTGTCATCGCTACAATTTCGCCTTTGTGTTGTAAGGCTTCTACTAGGCGAAGCTTTTGTTCGGGGGCGACGCGGGCAAAAACTGAACCGGCTTCTACGGCTTCGGCGAGTTCGTTTTTGCTCATTTCGGCGAGTTGAGCGCCGGTGTAGGCGACAAGTTCCCGGTTATGCTTGGTTTTGCGAAATCCCATACGACGGGCGATCGCTTTAGCAGTAGCAATATGATCGCCGG
>DATGYA010000266.1:0-9336 GCA_035298405.1 Kamptonema sp.
GGCTGAAGTTCAATCGGGTTGGATACATAGTATTGATGACATCCAGAATCGAGTCGATCAATCGTATAATGGCTATCACCAATACGATTGGGTTGGTCCTCGTAAAACCTGGCTGGATGCTCAATGCCCGGTTTATGTAGATTTTGGTGATGATCGTTTGGTGAAACTTGAAATCTACGACGAATCTGGTCTCGCCTGTATTCGCTACATCTCGAAACGCAAATTTGTCCATGATGGGATGGTAGAAACTTATGCAAGTGCAATCGCTACGCGATTCTACCCCCTGCCAAAAAATGTGCCCTAATAACCCTGATGCAAAGAACTTTTGTAATTCACTGATGGAGTTGCTAGGGATAATAGCAACCGCTAACCACGAACGTTAGCCATTCAAATTATTGATGAGGGTACAGCGAGAAGTGATTTGTAATGGGTTATGTTGTTGGGTCATGTCACTCTTAAACGACATTAATTTGTTAACGACGACAAATAATGTGTTATTCGACAACTAGGGGTGGGTTGAAAGAGCTAATTTGAATTTAAACAGCTATAACATTTACGTTTCAATGACCATCTCGACTAGGGGTGGGTTGAAAGTAAGGAATCATGGGAACCCTGAAATATCTTACAAATCAAGGGTTTCAACGATCATCTTGACTAGAGGTGAGTTGATTGTTTGACCTCGCCGTCCAGAGTTTAATTGAAAACCTTGGTAGAAGTATTTTAAAATTTAGAGGAGGGTTGAAAGGAGCGCTGCGATCGCATGAATGAGTGATGTCATTCTTAAACGACATTAATGTGTTAACGGTTATCTTTAATTGCTGGACGACATTAATTTGTTAAGGGCGACATTAATCTGTTAAAAAGGACATTAATGTGTTAACGACGACAAATAATGTGTTAATTGACAACAACAAATGGAGAATAGCGGACTCGAACCGCTGGCCTCTGCGGTGCGATCGCAGCGCTCTACCAACTGAGCTAATTCCCCGTGCCGATTTTAGATTTGCGATTAGAAAACCTAAAACCTAGATGATAGCTGCTCGCTCACAGCTTCCACACATTTAGACATCCTAGCACAACCTTAGCAAAAATGTATAGGCTATGGCAGAATTGTCTGGCTTTCCTCCTGAGAATAAACCTGCTGCACTCTCTCCAATTCTAAATCGCAGAGATAATCTACTGCCCAGTTAGCCGTGCGTTGGAGGAAATGAAACGGGTAAGTATGCGCTACCCCGACGACGGGAATACCTGCTTTTTGAGCCGATTGAATCCCAGCAAAGGTATCTTCGATCGCTAAACATTCCCCTGGTTGCAAGTTAAGAGTCGAATCTAGCTGGTTAAAGCGCTCAACTGCCAGCAAATAGCCGTCTGGTTGCGGTTTACTCGCCACCCCGTCGTCGCTGGTGACAATTACCTCAAAGTATTGTGCCAAGCCAGCGCGACTTAAAACTAATTCTACCTCTTTTCGCAAAGCACCAGTAACAAGACCCATTTTCAACTTCGCCACTCGAATCTTGAAAATTAAGTCTTCCAACCCTGGATATATCGGCAATTTGTCCAAAGCCTTAATCTCGTTGATGTAAGCTTGAGCCTTGCATAATTGAAGCTGAGCGAGGTATGTTTCAGTAACAGTTCGCCCTCTGCGGTTGAGTAGTTCGGCAATGCAGGCGCGATCGCTTCTTCCCAGACAAATTTGCCGAAACTCTCCACGATTGATCCGCAGATTTTCCTGAATCAGCAATTGCTCGATCAGCCGTTCGTGAATCGGCTCGTCGTTAATAATAACTCCATTAAAATCAAATAAAACGACTTTAAGGGTCATAGACAAAGTAGATAATTATATTGTTTAAGCTGGGGCTGCCCAACCTTCTAAGTCCAAATCGGGGGCGCGATCGCTATGTATTTGCCACTGGGTAGCCAAGACTTCAGGATCTTCGCCTGGTAGCGGTTTTACACCGCGCGTCACCTGATTTATCCACCACAGATCCTCAGTTTGTACGGCACCAAAACCAGCGCCACCCATCCAAGCATCGAGGCTGCCACCAGCGTAAGATTTAATATAAGGCTCTTCAAAGACATCTGTCAGCCATTCTGTCTGCCGCAAAGTTTTCTGGTTTCCATCCAAAACTATTACCTGTCCTCCTACTGTTAGCAGTCGGAAACTTTCTTGGAGAATAGCTTGCGATACTTTGGGTGGTGTCTCGTGAAATAGCAAAGATGCTGTTACCAAGTCGAAGGCAGCATTGGGAAATCCCGTACTTTCAGCATTTCCGTGCCGCCATTGGATATTTAACCCCGCTTTCTCAGCTTTCATTTCTGCCACTATCAGCATATAAGGCGATAAATCCATGCCTATAACTTCTGCTTGGGGAAATGCTTGCTTCAACAGCAAGGTGGTGGAACCGGTGCCGCATCCTAAGTCGAGAATGCGCCTCGGTACGCCTTTTATTGCCCCTATTAATCCTTGTCTGACGATCGCCTCGGAAGGAGGCAAGACATACTGGGTGATGGGATCGTAGGAAACAGCCGCGCTAGGATTGAGGTAGCCTTTTTCTATGCCGTGAAAGTTTTGGCTGCTATAGTAGTCTGGATAGGTGAGGTTAGGTTGGCGGAAGCGATCGCTCTGTTTTTCCCAGTCTATGTTTTCATATAAGCGCCGCAACGCCGACTCGTCAATCATCAGCCGCATCACTGGCGATAAGAAACGCTCAAAAATAGTATCCTTGCGAACAGCCATAAAAGTTCTCTAATTGTAGGGAATAGCAATAGCTCAAAGGTGTGACCTCATCAGTCTTTGCCTTTATTAAGTTTAATTGCTTTTTCGTAAATTTTATAAAATTTACACAGAGTTCCCAATTTATCTAATTAAAGATTATTAAGAGCAATGCCTTTTTAATTTTGAAATCCCCTTAAATTTTTAATTTTTAATTTTTAATTTTTAATTCTTAGTGTCCAATCATCCAAGGTCGTCCCCCTCGGTGTTCGCGATTCCGCTGAGGCTTAGGTTCCTCAGAACGTTTAATCACTTGCGGTTCCTTATTTTCCTCAGCTTTCAATCTCAAATTTCCAGTTAAAATCATCGGGGGCGAAAAGATCCGTTTGGCAACAGTTTCACAGGTGGGACAAACCACGGGAGTATCTGCTTCTGCAAGCGCACGCCATTTCTCAAAAATACCGCAAGTTTCACAGCGAAAATCGTAAAGAGGCATATCTATTGTGATTTTTAGATTTAGAAGTTCAACGTTTAATAACTTAGGCGATTTTGCTTGAACGCCGCCCTCTGGGTGGTTGATTTACTTACCCAGAGGGCAGCGTTACCTTTGCAGAAATTATGGTTTTTGCTACTAATTAAGACGGCAAAATATCCATGTTAAAAATTTCCGTAGGGATAGCAATAGTGCAGCAAGCATTGGGAATATCAACTATGCCACTAATCCTACCTTCAACGGGAGCACAGCTTAATAACAGATATGCTTGTTCGCCAGTAAAGCCAAATTTTTTCAGGTATTCAATGGCATTCAAACAAGCCCGCCGATAAGCAACATGGGCATCCATATAATACTGCTGACCCGTAAATTCATCCACAGAAATACCTTCAAAAACTAGGTATTCAGAGTAGCGGGGTTCCACTGGGCCCGGCTTGAAAATCGGGTTGACCATCCCGTATTTTTCCATGCCACCTTTAATAATATCAACATGGAGGTCAATATAGCCAGACATTTCAATTGCACCGCAGAAGGAAATCTCGCCATCTCCTTGAGAAAAGTGAATGTCTCCCATCGAAAGTTTCGCGCCTTCTACATAAACGGGGAAGTAAATTCGCGAACCCCGCGATAGGTTTTTAATATCACAATTGCCGCCGTGTTCCCGTGGCGGAACAGTCCGCGCTGCTTCTGCGGCTACTCGTTCAAATTCAGCGCCTTTTAATGACCCTAAAACGGCATTTTGTGGGTTAGGAAGTGCTGCTAAAGGCGGTACTCTATCTGGATTTGTTGCTACCAGTTCCGATTCCCGACGATTCCATGTATTCAGCAATTCTTGAGAAGGAGCACAGCCGATTAAGCCAGGATGAGTAATGCCAGCAAATCTGACATTAGGAATGTGGCGCGAACTGGTATAAATGCCCTGTAAATCCCAAATTGCTTTAGCAGCAGTTGGAAAATGTTCGGTTAAAAATCCGCCCCCATTCTCTTTAGCAAAAATCCCTGTAAATCCCCATTCATCTCCTTGTAAAGCCCCAATATCTAGGAGATCGACGACAAGAATATCCCCAGGTTGTGCGCCGTTAACGTAAATTGGCCCGCTTAAAACGTGAACTACTGTTAAGTCTACATCGCGAATGTCATCGGGATTATCATCATTTTTGATTTGCCCGTCTGTCCAGTCTTTACATTCGATGCGAAATACGTCACCAGGATTTACAGAGGCCACTGCTGGAATATCTGGATGCCACCGATTATGACCCACCAATTCCTGTTCGGACATTGGTTTAGTTAAGTCAACTTTGAATAGAACTTGAGGCATAGTCTGCACCCCTTTAGTTAGTGATTTTTACATTGTAGGGGCATCTTTGCCGATTTTAAAGTTGATGAATGTAACTTTTTTTACAAAATAAGTTAATTATAAATAAGATTGTTTGAGATAATGATTATCATTTGACTCTGACGCGATCGGGATTTGTACAATAAACTCTGTACCAGCATTAGGTGGTGTCAGCACACTAATTTTACCACCGTGGGTGTCAACTACAATTTGGTAGCTGATGGCTAAGCCCAACCCAGTACCTTTACCAATTGGTTTGGTGGTAAAGAACGGGTTAAAAATTTGATCTTTAATACGGTCGGGAATGCCTGGGCCGTTGTCTGCGATCGCGACTCTTAGCCATTTTACCCGATCTTCTTCAATAATCGCAGTAGAAATAGTAATAACTTTATCAGCGCGATCGCACTCCAGCAAAGCATCAATTCCATTGTTCAGCAGATTCATAAACACTTGATTTAGTCCCGAAGGGTAGCATTCTATTAAAGGCAATTTTCCGTAGTCTTTGACTACAGAGATGTCATGTTTAAGTCGGTGGGACAGCAGCAGTAAAGTATTCTCAATACCTTCATGAATATCTGCTTGTTTTTTATCCATTTCGTCAAGGCGAGAAAAGTTTCGCAGCGACAAAACTAAATCGCGGATGCGCTCAGTTCCTATTCTCATAGAACTCAAAATTTGTGGTAAATCTTTTGCCAGAAACTCTAAGTCTATGTCAGCTTCAAATTTCTCAATCTCTGTCGGTAAAGCGGGCAAATTTTGCTGATATAAGTGTACTAATTCTAGCAAATCTCCAACGTAGTCGCAGATATGAGGCAGGTTGCCAAAAATGAAATTAACGGGATTATTAATTTCATGGGCAATGCCAGCCACCATTTGACCCAGAGAAGACATTTTTTCACTTTGCACCAAATGAATTTGAGTTTTTTGTAACTGATTCAAAGCATTATCGAGGAGTTTAACTTGCTCTTGAGTTTGACTATAAAGGTGAGATTGAGTAATTGCGATCGCCAATTGGTCAGCAACAGCTTGCAAAAGTTCAAATTCCCCATCAATCGACAACCAGCGCACATTGTGGCAGCAAATTAAATAACCCAACGTATCGTTTTGGGTACGGACAGGTACAGCTAAATAGCTATTAGCTTTCAATTCTAAAGGTTGACTATTTTCGGGATTGGCCATCTTCCGACGGAGAATAACTCCTTCACTTTTTTGAAGTCGCGCTGGCAAATTTTCTAGTAGTAAATTTTGAAATTTACCCAGTTGTTTGAGTTTGTCTGATTTGCAGTATTCCGCCAGAATTTCTAAAGAATTTTGCTCGGAGTCATACCGACTAAAAACAGCTTTTTCCAAATCCAGCAAGTTTACTACTTCCTCTACTGTAGTTTGCAGAATTTGATCGAGATTAAGGGAAGCACGAATGCGTCTGCCGATCCGATTCAGCAGTGCTTCTCGCTCAGCTTGAGCACGATTTTTTTCTGAAGAGTAAACGAGCCAAATAGCGGCGATCGTGGCAATAAAAAGTATGCTGCCAACAACTGCTGCCAACAAATTTAATGGCCATAGTTGTGATTCAAGATTTTGACGGGGAATGACTAAAGCCGTTGACCAGTTAGCTTCATCTAGGGGATCGTAAGCTATATAAACCCAATTTCCGTCTATTTTTACGAATTCAATATTGCTCTTACCCTTAACCATTTCGCGTGCGATCGCAGCTAAAGAAGCATCTTTTGATTCTACTAAGCTCGGTGCTGCTTTGTCTAAATTTCCTATTAAATTTTTATCGGGATGGACAATTGGTACACCTTTAGAATTAAGAGCAAAAGCGTAACTGCCGTTACCATATTGCAAGTTGCTAACGATCTGAGTAACTCGCTCAATTGAAATGCTGCCTGCCAGTACCCCAATTACCTGCTTTGGCTCAGGTGGAAGTGACATTAAGGGAGTTGCAATGACAATAATCTTAGCCTGATAAGCTCGACTAATAAGTGGATCGGAAACATTCAATTTTCCAGCCATCGCTAACTGAAAGTGTTTGCGATCTTTGATATTTCCTTTTTCATTTTTGAAGCTGCGAAGCGAACCATCAGGCTGAATCATTGATAAGTTAAAAAAATCTTTCCCAATTAAATCCATTGCTAGTTGCATTCGGGGTTTAGTTTCTAGCCATTCTATGCTGCGAATTTTAGGATCGTTAGCAAGAATACTGATTTCAGCTTTGCGGCCACTGAGCCAGCGGTCAATTTCATCACTACCTCTTTCAACTTTCAATAAGGCAATTTCTTTCAAGTTATTAAGGATTATTCCCCGGATGAAAGAATAGCTAATGACAGCAGTGGCGCTAACCGTGAGAGTGGTGCAGGCAATGATTAGCAGTAGGAAAATATGGCGGCGCTGCCACGCACGAGCTTGTTGGTTCTGTAATAACAGGTTGTAAAACCTTTGCCAGTGCGAAGTAGCTAAGTGAGTGAGCAAGTTAAGCTGCTTCATGAATTTTAATTCCTATTGACTGGCGATCGAAATTCCCGCTACACTTGATTGAGCTTTGACAGCCTTACCTAATTTTGGCAACAATACTCTAGAATGAACACCGCAAAAATACGTACTTTATTTATGATTTTTAGCTATTGACAATCTTAGTAAATTATGAGTATAGTGGGTCTGCAATTGCGATGGAACCAGCCAGGAACCAGCTAGGAAATTTTCTCATCTAAAGCTTGTTTGGCAATGCGGGTGATGTAGACGGTAACTGCGATCGCAGCTATCAAACCGATACCATAAAGCACCCATTCACCAGGCGTGCGCGATCGCCCCTGAGTTCCTAGTGCCGCTAAATTTCCTGCTAGCGAACCGATATAAACATACATTACAGTTCCCGGCATCATCCCAATCCAAGAAGCAAAAAAATAGTCTCTAAGTGATACCTGAGTGATGCCAAAAGCATAGTTGAGTAAGTTGAAAGGGAAAATTGGAGAAAGTCTGGTTAAACCTACAATTTTCCATCCTTCTGTCGCCACTGCTCGATCGATAGCCTTAAATTTTTCATGGCTTTCTATTTGTTTAGAAACCCAGTCGCGAATTAAATATCTTCCAATTAGAAAAGCACAAGTAGCACCTAAAATAGAACCAAGAGAAACCGAGATCGAACCCCCCACTACTCCGAAGATAGCACCTGCACCCAGGGTCAGTAAAGAACCTGGAATAAATAGCACTGTTGCTAAGATGTAAACAAGGATAAAAGCCACAGGCCCCCAAGAGCCAAGATTTGCAATCCAATCTAAAGTATTTTTAATAATTCCTTGGAGGTTAAATAATTGCGCTGTTGTTATTAAACCTATAATTAAAATTAGCCCTATGATTAATTTCAGTTTGCTTGAGTTTGGTTCGTTGTTAGGAGGTGGTTGTAGATTGTTCATGGTTTAAACTCAAAATTTAAAAATCTAATTGTTAACTATGAGGACAAGGGAACAAGGAACAGGTTTGTTAATGTTTTTTAACAGTATCGTTTACTTTTCTCCGACTACCTAGATGCAGCTAGTGGTACTATAGGGTTAATTTGGCTTTGCGAAGAAATATAATTTAACACAAAAATTCCCAATTTAAAATAGTATCATGCCTAACTAAAAAAAGCAAGTAAGTTTACCCAAACAAATAAAAAATTTTGAGACAATATTTAAAAAAAGTCAGGGCAAAATTGCTAGACTTTCAATAGGAAAAGGAGGTGACAAGTATGGGATATGATTACGACTTGTTTGCGATCGGTGCGGGTTCTGGAGGATTAGCGGCATCTAAAAGGGCGGCTGCTTACGGGGCGAAAGTTGCGATCGCAGAAGGCGATCTCGTAGGCGGAACCTGTGTAATTCGCGGCTGCGTACCTAAAAAGCTAATGGTTTATGCTTCCAATTTTTCCCATCTATATCAAGATGCGATTGGTTATGGGTGGAGTGAAGTTGAAAGTAGCTTTGATTGGTTAAAACTGGTGAGTGCGGTAGATAACGAAGTTCGCAGGCTGAGTAAACTACACATTAGCTTGTTAGAAAAAGCAGGAGTTGAATTGATTTCAGGATTCGCTAAATTGGTAGATGCTCATACTGTAGAAATAGGCGATCGCAAAATCACAGCCGATAAAATTTTAATTGCTGTAGGAGGCGAAGCAGTCAAGCCAGACATTCCCGGAATAGAACACAGCATCACATCCCGCGAAATATTTCTCCTAAAAGAGCAACCTCAGCGGATAGCAATTTGGGGTAGCGGTTACATCGGCACTGAATTTGCTTGCATTATGAACGGGTTAGGAACTGAGGTAACTCAAATTATGCGGCGAGACTTAATTTTACATGGTTTCGACGAAGATATCCGCACCAATGTTCAAGAAGGAATGACTAAACATGGGGTAAAGTTCCTCGCAGAAACAGTCATTGAAAACATTGAGAAGACACCAGAGGGTTTAAAATTAAAGTTGTGGGGAGCTTGCCAAGGAACGCTGACAGTAGATGCCGTACTTTGTGCAACTGGGCGCTGTCCTAATTTAGAGGGATTGGGTTTAGAGAAGGCGGGAGTTGAGATTGTCAAAGGTGCGATCGCAGTCAAGAAAAATAGCCGCACCAGCCAGCATAATATTTTTGCCGTTGGAGACTGCACTAACAGAATAAATTTAACGCCAGTTGCGATTGCCGAAGGTCGAGCTTTTGCTGATACTGAATTTGGCAATCAACCCAGATCGATTACTCACAAAAATGTAGCTTCTGCTGTATTTTCCCAGCCCGAAGCAGCCAGCGTTGGTATGACAGAAGCCCA
>DATGYA010000267.1:0-4631 GCA_035298405.1 Kamptonema sp.
ATTAAAACGGTTTCCATTTTGGGCGGCGGTGTGCATTTTTAGCGTAAGGGGTGCTATTGTTAATTTAGGGTTGTTTTTGCACTTCCAATGGGTATTGGAGGTGGGGAGAAAGAACGATTTTACTAGCTTCTATTTGCCTGCGGAAGTTCTGGCGCTGACTTTGTTTGTTTTGGTGTTTACATTTGTGATCGCGATTTTTAAAGACATTCCGGATATGGAAGGCGATCGCCAATACAATATCACAACTTTTACTCTCCAATTAGGAAAGCAATCTGTATTCAATTTATCTCGATGGGTGTTGACAGTTTGCTATCTAGGTATGACTGTGGGTGGGGTAATTTGGCTGAGAGATGTTAATGCTGCATTTCTAGGAATTACTCATCTAATAGCATTAGGTTTGATGTGGTTTTGGAGTTGGAAAGTAGATTTGGAGGAAAAAGCCGCGATCGCGCAGTATTACCAATTTATTTGGAAATTGTTTTTTCTGGAATATCTAATTTTTCCCGCTGCCTGTTTGTTAGCTTAAATTCAGATACTTTACCATTGTCACAAACCTGTAGGGGCGGGTTCACCAAAAGCTTTAAAGGGTGCAGACAGGTTAAATAAACCCGCCCCCACCCCACGATAAAATCGTTTATTAGCAATTAGCAATTAGCAACTAACAACTAACCACTAACCACTAACAACTTATGAAAGAAATCAGGGGAAAAGTATATCTGGTAGGTGCGGGGCCCGGAGATTGCGGTTTAATGACAGTGCGATCGCAGCAACTTCTCGCGCAAGCTGAAGTATTAATTTACGATGCTTTAGTCGATCTTCCTCAACTAGAATTGCTGCCAAAAAATTGCTTAAAATTAGAAGTAGGTAAACGAGGGGGTAAGCCCTCAACCCAACAGCAAGAGATTAACCGTTTGCTGGTAGAACAATGTCAGTTAGGAAAACAAGTAGTGCGCCTAAAAAGCGGCGATCCGTTTATTTTTGGTCGCTCAACTTCTGAAATTCAAGCACTAAAAGAAGCTGGTTGTGACTTTGAAGTAGTAGCGGGAATTTCCTCGGCATTAGCTGCGCCTTTACTAGCAGGAATTCCGCTAACAGATCCGGTAATGAGCCGCTGTTTTGCTGTAATCAGCGCCCACGAACCAGATGCACTAGACTGGGAAGCATTAGTACAGATTGATACTTTAGTAATTTTAATGGGTGGAAGCAATTTAAGAGAAATACTTCACCAATTACAAAGACACGGGCGATCGCACCAAACACCTACAGCAATTATTCGGGATTGTGGACGGCCGGAACAGCAGATTTGGATTGGCACGATCGCTAATATTGTACAACAAACATCTGGTCAATCTCTCTCTCCATGTGTAATAATAATTGGAGAAGTAGTTAGGCTACGCGAGTATTTAATGCAGAAAGAAGAAGTTAGAAATTTGGACAGTTCTCAAGCGCAAATTTCCAATTCCCAAAAACCTCTAGCTGGTAAAACTATTTTAGTTACTAGATCGGTGGGACAAAATAGTGAATTTAGCGATCGCCTTCAGCAAGAAGGAGCACAAGTCATAGAAATGCCAGCATTAGCAATTGGCCCGCCTTCGAGTTGGGATGCCCTTGATAGTGCGATCGCGCAACTTTCAACCTTTAACTGGTTAATACTTACCTCCGCCAACGCCACAGACTACTTTTTTCAAAGGCTAGCAGCTAATGGTAAAGATGCCCGCACTTTATCTGACATTAAAATCGCAGTAGTTGGCAAAAAAACAGCCGAAAGTCTGCGATCGCACTCAATCATACCCGACTTTATCCCCCCAGAATTTGTAGCAGATTCCCTCGCCGCCCACTTCCCCGACAACTTAAACGATTGTAAAATTTTATTTCCCAGAGTAGAAAGCGGTGGGAGAGAAGTTTTAGTAAAAGAATTAACCGCCAAAGGTGCTCAAGTAACAGAAGTGCCCGCCTATCAATCTTGCTGTCCCGATACCATCCCGCCAGAGGCATTAGCAGCCCTGCAAAATCAAGCAGTTCATATCATTACCTTTGCCAGTTCCAAAACTGTACAGAATTTTTGTCACCTGATAGCAAATAACCAGGAATTATCTTTGCCCAGCGATTGGCAAAATCGCGTCTGTGTCGCCTCCATCGGCCCAGAAACTTCCAAAACCTGCAAGAATTTGTTGGGGTGGCTGAATGTAGAAGCGAAGGAATATACTTTAGATGGATTGAGAACAGCAATAGTGGAGTGGGCGATCGCCGATTCCGGAAGTATCAATTCGGGAACTGGGGAACAAAATAGCCCTTAGCACTATCACAAAGGTAGGACTAACAGCGACTTCATTAAGTCCTACATAATGCAAATTGCCGATTGCCCACAGATAAATAAGCTGTTCGACATTAACAAAGACGATTGTAGGGTGCGTCAGTACATAAGCATTTCTCATCTGTAAGGAGCGTATTTTAGCTGATGCACCCTACAAAGCTCGTTATTTGTTTAAATGCGTAACAGCTTACCAGTTAATTCCACAAATCACATTGCTAAAGTCTTAAAAATGAACATAAATTTTTCTCGCTTTAACTCCCTCGCCTGCCTCCTAGCTGGTACAGTCCCCGCCATAGTCATAGTCGTCAGCCAACCCATAGCTGCGATCGCAAAAACACCCCAAGAAGTTGCCGACATTGCCGGGCCAATTACAGTCCAAGTTAATAGTGCTCTTGGCGACGGTTCCGGCGTAATTATTGCCAAACACGGTAATACTTACACCGTATTAACTGTTAATCATGTAGTTGAAAAAGCTGACATGAAATACACCATTCGCACCTCCAAAGGCAAAAACTATCAAGCAACCAGCGTCACGCGACTGCAAAATAGCGAAACCGATCCGGATCTTGCAGTGGTGAAATTTGATAGTCCAGAAGAATATCCTATTGCCACAGTAGGAGATTCCGATCAAGCATCTATTGGTGCTCAGATATATGTCTACGGCTATCCCGCCACAGGTGGTTTATTTGGTGCAGAAAGGGAAGCAGAACTCTCGCCCGGACTGGTGACAAGCCGCCCTCGGACGCGCCCTGAAGGATATACTTTACGGTATCAAGCAGTTACTTGGAGTGGCATGAGTGGAGGGCCTGTATTTGATGCTGACGGCCGCCTTGTAGGTTTGCACGGACAAGGTGAATTTGGATTTGCTCAAACCAGTTCTGGAGAAGTTGCCCCGATTAAAACAGGGTTTAATGCCGCAGTTCCAATTAACACTTTTATCGCCCGTTTAGCGGATGCGGGAGTGAATAAATCCGACTTGAAAGTAAACACTAACCCCGCTTCGCGAGGCCCCGTATCTTTAGGCAATCCCCAAAACGCTGAAGGTTATTATTTGCGAGGTCTTTCTCGTTTGGATGAGGGCAATCTTAAAGAGGCGATCGCAGATTTTAACCGTTCTTTAGAATTAGAACCCAAGAATGCCGAAGCTTACTTCAATCGCGGCGTTGCTTATGCTTACCAAGAACCTACACGCGGCGGTTCTAATGTTTCCGATCCTTTAAAACAAGCAATCGAAGATTACACTTTAGCAATTAAAGCCAATCCCGGCTATGCTGATGCTTACTACAACCGAGGCATAGCACATTTGGAAAACAACGACAAACCGGGAGCAATTGCAGATTTTCAGAAAGCCGCAGAACTTTATCAGAAATTAGGAAGAAAAGACGATTACCAACAAGCACTCAAGAAAATCAAAGAGTTGCAGTAAATGTTAATGGTTAACGGTTAACTGTTAACCGTTAACCGTTAACAAGACTTATACCTTCTACTTAAGATGAGATTTATTAATCCCAAAACTGACTTTGCCTTTAAAAGAATCTTCGCCTCCGAAGATAGTAAAGACATTTTAATTAGCTTTTTAAATGCTCTCCTCTATGAAGGAGAACCAATCATCGAAGATTTAGAAATCATTGACCCCTATTCGCCTCCGAGAATTACTGGACTTAAAGATAGTTATCTCGATGTCAAAGCGCGAATCAGCGACGGCACAACCGTAATTATTGAGATGCAAGTCTTGAATGTAGAAGCTTTTGACAAAAGAGTGTTGTACAATGCAGCCAAAACCTACGCCAACCAACTAAAATCCGGCGAAGGCTACTCAAAGTTAAAACCCGTGATTGCTTTAACTCTCACCGATTTTGAAATGTTCGACAATTGGGAGGGGGTAACTTCACGGTTTGTCTTCAAAGAGAAACAAGCTCTTTTTGACTACACCGATAATTCTATAGAATTGGTGTTTGTCGAATTGCCAAAATTTCATAAAGAATTGGCAGAGTTGGAAACTTTGACAGATAAATGGATTTATTTTATGAAAACTGCTCCCAGCTTGGAAACTGTACCAGAAACAATGGGAAGAGTCCCAGCAATTAATAAAGCTTTAAGAATGGCTAATGAAGCTAATTTGACTCGCGAAGAGTTGGAGGAATTGGAAAAACGAGCGATGTTTTTGGAAGACCAAAAGGGTTTTCTGATCAAAGGCAAGCGGGAAGCTAGAGAGGAAGGTTTACAGGAAGGCAGACAGGAAGGCAAACTTGAATTAGTAATACGGTTGCTGACTAAGCGATTTGGAACTTTGACTCCAGAGATTCAAACTCACATT
>DATGYA010000268.1:0-3761 GCA_035298405.1 Kamptonema sp.
CGATTAACAGTCGGATGATGGCGGCGCTGCCTGATGTGGCGGCTTTCATCAGGGGAGTTTCGCGATCGCGGTTGGTTCGAGTAATATCTGCTCCTTGCGCCACCAAAAACTCGACAATTTCCACCGCACCTTGCTCGCAGGCAAGGATCAAAGGGGTGTTGCCATAGATAACAGCTTGATTGACATCGGCTCCCGCCGCTACTAATTCCCGAACAGTCGTGAAATGACCTTTTTGAGCCGCTAAAGCTAGGGCGGTATACTCCACAGCATCTTGATAATTGGGATTCGCACCTGCTTGCAGCAAGGCTACCACAACTTCAGAATGCCCAGTTTCGGCGGCGTACATCAACGCTGTGCGACCAAAACTATACCCCATAGTCAGCGCAGTTTCTGGATTGGTGTGTTCTAGCAAGGATTTGGAAATCGGCTTTGTGTCAGCGCTGCGATCGCTCATCTGGGGATCTGCACCCGCTGCCAGTAACGCCTGTACAATTGGCAAATGTCCTGCCATTGATGCCAGCATTAATGGGGTGCGATCGCGGGTTTTCCGTCGCGCATCCCGCGTGTTGGGATTGACACCTTGTTCTAGACAGTCTCGCACAACCGCTACATCGCCATTTTCCGCTGCTGCTAACAGCTTTTCATCAATGCTGATTTGAGTGCCATCAATCCCAAATTGATGCAGAACTGCCAAAACATTAGTATATTCGTTCCGTACTGCCCAATCAAAAGCCGACAATCCCTCCCCATCTTTGCGATGCGGCTCGGCTCCCGCTGCCAACAAAGCAGTCAAAGCTGCTGCATGACCGCAACGAGCGGCGATAATAACAGGAGTGGTATCGATAGCGTTTTCAGGTTCCGTTGAACGCGCTCGGCTGCGATCGGATACCGATTTGATTTCAGCCATTTCGCTGGCAATTTCAGTCAGGCGATCGCTCGGTACTTCCTCCGTATCGTCCAAATCTTCCAGGGATGCCATTATCTTTCCAGCAGCTTCCATGGCTCCAAAAGCAGCTTGCAAGCCAGAGGCAGCTTCCTGTTGAATTGCCAGCCGATTCAAGGTAATGTGGGGGACATTGGTATTGGCATCGGCTCCCGCTGCGATCAAAGCGCGAATCACTTCTGGAGAACCTTGAGCGGCTGCCATTGCAATTGGTTTGACATTTCCAAAACTGGGTTGACCATTAGGATCTGCACCTGCGGCAATCAGTTTGAGGGCGATATCTGTATGTCCATGTTCAATTGCAGCTAGAAGTGGAGTAGCGATACTACTCCCGGCATCTATATCCGCTCCCGCCGCAATCAATAATTCTACAATTTCTGTATATCCTCTACTGGCTGCCGATTGAATTGGCGTACCTGAATAGGTAGAAACGTTAATATCCGCCCCTTTTTCAATCAGAACCCGAACTGTTTTTACTCGACCTGTAGAAACCGCCCAAACCAGCGCGTGTTTTAGTTCTGGGTCTTCGGCTCCAGCTTCTATTAAAGCGCATTTGATTTCATCAGCACCGTGGGGTACAAGTTGGTAAGCGGTTTGATTGCCTTTTTTGGCATTAGGGTTGGCTCCAGCCGCCAGTAGTTCTTCAACCAGGGGTAAGTTTTTGGAGGCGATCGCCTCTAGCAGTTGCTCATCCATACATCATGTATAAGTCGGCGTTAATGTTGTTATTTTACACCAGCTTAGTAGCCATTAGCCATAATCCTTATTTTTCCCAATAACCCGATAAACATCCACAGTTTGCTGCTTACCTTTCAAAGCTAAAGGCCCCCAATGTTCTACCAAAAACTCTCCTCGAATATAAGTTAAAGTTTGATGAGCAATTAAAACTCTACAGGTACTACATTGGCGATCTTTTTCACAGCTTTCTAATCGAGAAGCAATGTTAACGCTATCCCCCAAAAGCCCGTATTCCGATCGCTCTTTCCCTCCCAAACTGCCAGCAACTATCGGCCCTGTGAAAATTCCAACTCGCATTTCTATTGCTGGCAAACCGCGCTGTTGCCATTCTTTATTGAGTTCATCGAGGCGATCGCCCATTGTCAAACCGCAAGAAACAGCAGCCCTTGCATCGGCTGCGATTTCCTCTGAGGTGGTGCGGGGCATAGGTACGCCAAATGCTGCCATAATACCGTCGCCTGTAAATTTATTAATAATGCCGTGATGACTTTGTACTGCTTCAGTCAAAACACCCAGATATTCATTTAGCCATTCCATTAACTTTTCTGGCGGCATTTGTTCCGAGATTGTGCTGAAATCTTTAATATCAGTAAATAACATCGTCGCTACTAGCTTTTGTCCAGGCAATTTGCCATCTTCTATGAGGCGATCGCGACTTTTCCACAACACCGCCGCCACCTCTGGCGAAGTATTCTGCCCCAACAACCGCATCACTGTTTTCTGTTGCTGCTGCACCTGATGCGATCGATAAGCTACCACAGTCGCACTCGTACAAGCAAAAGCTAAAGCTGGAGTCGCTACGGGCACCCATTTGTAGTCAACAAATAAGGCAAAACCCATACCGCAGAGAATGCCCATCAGAGTGGGGCCACCTAAAGCAAACACCAAAGGATGACGGCTACACCATGCCAAAGAGCTTCCGATCAACGCCCAAGCGCCAATCCACAGCATTTCTACCCATTCCGGCCAAAACTTGAACAGGGGGCGATCGCCTAAAACTGCATCCAGAATTTGACTAACCATTTGAGCATGAACCAACACCCCCGCCATTTTCGGGCTGGTTTGCTTTGTAGGGCTGTAGGGTGTTAAAAACATATCTCTGCTACTGGGGGCTGTAGTTCCAATTAGTACAATTTTGCCTTTTACCCAGTTGGGATCGACTTTCCCATATAATAGCTCCGCGACGCTGATTTGCCGTACCCCAGAGTCGGAGGAGCGGTATTTAAGCAAAATTTGATATCCCTTATCGTCAATATTTTGATACCCCCCAGAATTAGCTTTTAAAGGCAGAAAATCCGCTTTCCCCCAATGGATCAAATCTTTATTCTCGCTGCTGTTTTCTGGCATAATTTTCCGAGCCGATAAGTAGGTCATTGCCAACCGTAAGGAAAATGAAAAGAAAGTACCTTCTTCTGTGCTGGCAAACATCAAATTGCGGCGGACAGTACCATCGGGGTCAAGCACAATATCATTAATACCAATGCGTTCCGGTGGTATTCCTGGGGGTGGTGGAACTCCCGGTGATTCAGAGTCGCCGATATTTTTAATAGCAATGATTTTGGGGGATTTAAGGATCGCCGTCAGTTGTTTATTTCCTGGTTCGTAGGGGCTTTCTCGGTACAAATCCATGCCGATAACTTCTGGCTGCAACTTGGATAATTTTTCCAAGACTTGCGCGATCGCTAGATCGGAAAGCGGCAACCTTTTGAAAACTTTTCTATCTTCTTCTGTGATGCTAACTACTAGCAGACGCGGATCGTGACCGAGTTCTGGTTCGAGTCGTACCATAGAGTCAAAAGCCATCAATTCTAAGGTTTGTAAGCCTCCAAGTTGACGGACTCCCAATAAAAAACTTGTCACCGTTACAGTTGCGATCGCCACCGCTTTAAGTCCTGTCAAGTCTGGCCATTTTTTAATAAATTGGGGAAACTTTATTTTCACAATCGCCCTGAAGATGAAACCAACCCTACTGACTCACCATCTGCCTAGCTTTATCGTTAAGATGTTACGCATTTAAACCACTCACAATCTAGGTAAGCTGTTGAAATTTAAAATAGATTGTAGGGTGCGTCAGTCCGAA
>DATGYA010000269.1:0-7982 GCA_035298405.1 Kamptonema sp.
TAGCGAGGATGAGTAATCATACTTAGTCAGTGCTGAGAGCGATCGCGTCAGCTCAGAAATCATATCAGCTCCCCAACTTGACGCAGGACAGTTTCATTCTCCGTAGGGGCGGTGCCCCCGTGCCCGCCCAGAGGTCTGAAACCCTTATTTGATGGTTGGTGAGGGGGGTAGTAGACACGGGGCCACTACCCTACAAAATCGCGGTTTTTCCGAGAATGAAACAGCCCTGCAACTTTCTCTGTTAAATCTGCATAAAATTAGCAGAGGTAATCGCATTTGCACTAACACCAGTAAGCACAGTTAACTGTTCACCTGTCAATAGATTCTTATTAGTATCGACACTGACAAAATTTGCAGCAATATCACCGCCAGACCATTAGTGACAAGTTAAGGTGATGGTTAGATTGTTAAGGGTATTTACATTGGTTAAAAAATAGATGAAACATTGAATTTACTTTAGGGAAATTTGCCAAGATTTGGATTATAGATAGTTCAATATTAGACTCATTATTTCGGAAATTATCAAGTATAACTTTTTTCTGTAAACTTTATAGTAGGATATTAAGACAATCTTTAATAAGGCTTTACATAGACTTAGTAAGTTTTATGGTAAATGGTAAGTGCATTTACCCATTGCCTCTTCAGTAAAGTAAGAGGCTTTCTGCGGTATTCTAAGTCTGGTATTAGTTAATGCAATTCTAGGAGTTAATTTTGGAACGTACATTCTTAGCCATTAAACCCGATGGCGTACAGCGGGGACTCGTCGGTGAAATCATCGGCCGTTTTGAAGCTAAAGGCTTTACCCTCGTTGGTTTGAAGCTAATGTCAGTGAGCCGCGAACTTGCTGAAGCTCATTATGATGTCCACCGCGAAAGACCCTTTTTTCCGGGATTGGTAGAATTCATCATTTCTAGTCCAATAGTGGCTATGGTTTGGGAAGGCGATGGGGTGGTTGCATCCGCGAGAAAGATGATTGGAGCAACTAATCCGCTAACTTCCGAACCGGGCACAATTCGTGGCGATTTTGCTGTTAATGTCGGCCGCAACATAATTCACGGTTCTGATGCTATAGAAACGGCTCAACGGGAGATTAAGCTCTGGTTCAAAGATGAAGAATTAGTGAGCTGGCAACCCTCTTTAACTCCCTGGATAGTTGAGTAGTTAAAGTTTCTCTAGTTTGCGGTTTGCAGTTAGCTGTGCTGTTCGACATTTAAAGGAATATTTTAGGGTGCGTCAGTCCGAAGCTTTCTCGTGTAAGCGTAACTTTTCGCTTCTGACGCACCCTACTTGCAAAGTATACGATGACTCCTCCACAATCAACGCCCAAATCCCATAAAAAAAAGTCCGCCTATGCGGACTTTTTTTATGTAGTAACGATTTCAATCGCCCAATTGCTTATTACTTACTGGTGACTTTCAATCACCGGAGCTCTTAGAGAAACCATTTTCTCACTCTTGGCTTTTGCCACCAAAGAAGGCACGGAATCACGCAACCTAGCTGTCAACTGTACAGTAGTTGCATCATAAACCTGAGTCAAAATCTTTGGATACAAACCAATCCCAATAATGGGAACCAAGAGACAGGCAATAATAAACACCTCTCGCGGTTCTGCATCCACTAAAGCTTCATGTTCTACTAAAGCCTTATTCTCAGGCCCATACAAGATTTCTCGCAGCATAGACAGCAGATAAATCGGAGTCAAAATTACCCCAACCGCCGCTAAACATACCACAATCACTTTAAACGTAGGATTGTAAGCATCACTTGTGGCAAAGCCTACAAACACCATTAATTCTGCTACAAAACCGCTCATTCCTGGCAAGGCTAAAGAGGCCATTGAGCAAGCAGTCCACATCGCAAACACTTTCTTCATTTTCTTGCCCACGCCGCCCATTTCATCGAGCATCAGCGTGTGAGTGCGGTCGTAAGTACAACCCACTAAAAAGAACAAACTTGCCCCAATTAAACCGTGGGAAACCATTTGTAGTACTGCACCACTCATGCCCAACTCTGTAAACGAACCCAGACCAATCAATACAAATCCCATGTGGGAAATTGAAGAATAGGCAATCTTGCGTTTTAAGTTACGTTGAGCAAAGGAAGTAAGGGCCGCATAAATGATATTCACCACACCTAAAATTACCAAGATCGGTGCGAAGACAGCGTGAGCATCTGGCAGCATTCCGGCATTCATCCGAAACAAAGCATAGCCGCCCATTTTCAGCAGAATACCTGCTAGCAACATATGTGCTGGTGCTGTCGCTTCACCGTGAGCATCAGGGAGCCAAGTATGCAGCGGGAAAATCGGCAACTTTACACCGTAAGCTATGAGGAAACCCCCGTATAACCACAACTGCAAAGTCAAACTGATATCCTTATTGGCGATGGCCCTCATATCAAAGGTGACGGTATCGCCATAAAAAGCCATTGTCAAGGCGGCTAGCAAAATAAACAGGGAACCGCCTGCGGTGTACAGAATAAACTTAGTAGCAGCATAGAGCCGTTTTTTACCGCCCCAAATTGACAAAATTAGGTAAACTGGTACTAATTCCAGTTCCCAAACTAAGAAAAACAGCAACATATCTTGCACGGCAAAAACCGCAATTTGACCGCCGTACATTGCCAACATCAAGAAGTAGAAAAGCTTAGGCTTAAAAGTCACAGGCCAAGCAGCTAAAATTGCTAAAGTAGTAATAAAACCAGTTAGCAAAATCAGCGGCATTGACAAGCCATCAGCTCCCACTGACCACCTTAAGTCAATTTGGGGAACCCAAGAGTAACTTTCTACCAATTGCAGTCCTGGGTTATTAATGTCATACCCAGTGTAGAAAGCGTAAACAATTAGAGCAAAATCAATCAGTCCGATAATCAGCGCATACCACCGCACTGTCTTACCGTCCTTATCAGGAATGATAGGAATCAGTAAGGATGCGATAATGGGAAATAAGATTACAGTTGTTAGCCAGGGAAAATTAGCTGTATTCATTGCATTCAGAATGGTCTAGGGGCTAGGGAACAGGGAAGAGTATTTTTTCCTAATTACCAGTTAACGGTTAACGGTTAACTGTTAACCGTTAACCATTAACCATTAACTCATTCCAGAAACAACCACAAAACCCAAGACTGCTACAAACACAATCAGGGCATAAAATTGAGCGCGACCGTTCTCAAAATACTTCAAACCTTCGCCACTAATTAGCGTCACAAAACCAGTCAAATTGACTAGACCATCGACAACTTTAAAATCGACTTCCATGACTTGCCGAGCTAAACGACGGCTGCCTTGAACGAAGAGCGCATCATTGATGTCATCCAAGTACCACTTATTAAGTGAGAACTCGTAAAGTGGCTTGATTTTTGCTGCGATCGCGCTGGGATCGATCTTCCGGCTCAAATACATCAGAGAAGCCAAGGTAATGCCGATTAAAGCAATACCAACGGAACTTCCCCCCATAATCAAGAACTCGGTCAAATCGAACTCATGGGCTGTTTCTAGCACTTCTCCGGGAGCGCGAACAAACTCCTCGAAGTAGTTCGCAAATGGCGTACCCACAAAACCAATTAACATCGAAGGTATCGCCAACACCATCAGAGGAAGTGCCATAGTGAGCGGTGACTCGTGAGGGGAATGGCTATGTCCATGCTCTCCGCGATCGTGAGAATGGTCGTCTTTGCTGTGCTCCAATTCCTTGACGTGCATTGCACCAGGGCCGAAAGCCATAGCAGGCATCATTGGTTGCAGAAGTTGCTGCTTAATTGCTTGATTATTGCCTCGGAATTCTCCCTCAAAGGTGCTGAAATACATCCGAAACATATAAAAAGCAGTCATACCGGCCGTAATCCAGCCAACAATCCACAGAGCAGGATTAGCTTCAAAAGCCTTACTTAAAATCTCATCTTTCGACCAGAAACCAGCAAAAGGCGGAATTCCACAGATGGCTAAATTGCCAATAAAGAAGCATCCGGCCGTAATCGGCATATACTTCCGCAATCCGCCCATCATCCTCATATCTTGAGCGAGAGCGGGGTTATGGCCAACAACTGCTTCCATGCCGTGAATTACTGAGCCGGAACACAGGAACAGCATCGCTTTAAAATAAGCGTGGGTCATCAAGTGGAACAGGCCAGCGCTGTATGCGCCAACACCCATAGCCATCACCATGTAGCCCAATTGGGAAATGGTAGAGTAGGCCAAGCCTTTTTTGATGTCGTTTTGAGTAATCGCGATGCTCGCGCCCAGAAACGCTGTGAAGCAACCAGTGTAGGCGATGAGATTCATCACCGAGGGTACAGCTTCAAATACTGGATACATCCGAGCAATGAGGAAAACACCGGCCGCTACCATTGTTGCGGCGTGGATCAGGGCAGAGATCGGTGTTGGGCCTTCCATTGCGTCTGGAAGCCAAACGTGGAGGGGAAATTGAGCCGATTTTGCGGCTGGGCCTAAAAATACGAGGATGCCGAAGATAGTAGCTAGAGCAACGCTCAGGGTACCGGATTCGATCAGACTGTGGAGGCGATCGCCCATTACCTCAAAATCAAAACTACCAGTTGCCCAGTAAAGTCCTAGTATGCCCAAAAGTAGGCCAAAGTCACCGACTCGGTTAGTCACAAAAGCTTTTTGACAAGCATCCGCGGCTGCTTTGCGATCGTACCAAAAACCTACAAGCAGGTACGAACACATACCCACCAATTCCCAAAAAATATAAATCTGAACTATGTTCGGACTGACTACCAGACCCAACATCGACGAGCTAAATATGCTCAGGTAAGCGTAGAAGCGCACGTAACCGTCATCGTGAGCCATGTAGCCGTCAGTGTAGATCATCACCAACAAAGCCACTGTCGTCACGATCGCCAGCATCACCGCTGTTAAGTGGTCGATGGTGTAGCCCATAGTCAGTTTGAAGTCACCAGCCGCAGCCCACTCAATGACGCGGGTGTAGGGCGCGTGACCGTTAATTTGACTCCAAAGCAATGCAAAAGAGAGTACCATCGCCACTCCCAACAGGGAGATGATAAACACAGCATTAATTTGCCTGAGTTTATTGGTGGCTCCATTAAAGGAAATCAGCCCTAAGCCGACTAGCATTGCGCCTGCCAGTGGCAGGACTGGAATCAGCCACGCATACTGATAAAGCTGTTCCATGACTGATACTTACTTTTTATTTTTAGGTTGCCGTAACTGTAAACAATTGTGACACACGACAGCCCGAGGTGAGCATAAATACTTCCTTAAACTGTGACTTATGCAACTAACAAGACGAAGGAAGAAGGAAGAAGGAAGAAGGAAGAAGGAAGAAAGAAGAACGATTTTGTTATCTAGGAGAGAAGAAAAATACAATAAAATCAGTGGTTTCAGCAATTGCAAAATATCTTCTGATTCCCTTGGGGGTTGCTATATGTAGCAATTACCAAGGCAATCAAGACAGATAAGTAACCCCGCCCTCGCTTGCGGTATGTCACTGCAAGCGAGGGCGGTGTTAAGAAAAATAGAAACAGCGCGTTAGCCTTGACCTAGCCTGCCGTTGGCCTAGCTGGCGATCTCGCGATCGCCTTCAACCTATGCCCCACGAAGCGCTGACTGCGGTTGTAGGATTTGGATCTGAGGACTCACTTGATAACTCTGCATAAAAGCGTTGAGAGTCCGCTGTAAATCCTCTCGCCCTTGGAATTGTTCAAAACGAAACAATACTTTACCCCTCTCAAATAGGATCAGTGTTGGCAAAGTGCTGATTTTATAAGTACTTGCCAGTTTCAAACTAGAGTCGGCATTAATTCCTACTAGCTTCACTTGGTCAGCCCAGTCAGCTTCAAATTGCTTCAGCAGGGGGTCGATCAGGCGACAAATCCCGCACCAGGGAGCCCAAAAATGGACTAGCACGGGAGTGTTTGATTCAAAAACTTCTTGTGTAAATGTCCGTTCGCTAACCGACAACAGCATGATCCCTCGTGATTTATTAACTTTTAATATTCTGGGATCATGCTACCAGGCTAAGCTACCTGTCGCACCAATTAATAGAGGATGAATTTTCCACAAAATTAAGGTGAAAATTGCTACACCCAAGTAGGCAGGGCGCAAAAACTCCCAAATGTCAAGGGTTTGGCGATTTTGAAGTATAGCCAAAAATGGAATAACTGAAGTGCGAGATGTTACGGCTTCAAAAGATTCGCCGTAACGAGCCCGCATTCGCCTGTCGCCATGCCACACTGCAAACAGGTGGTGCAGAACTAATCCGATGGAGGTGAGGAGGGTAAAACTGGTGCCGATCCAAAGCGTGTGAGCGATACACCAAATCACTTGACCCACCATTTGAGGATGTCTGGTAATACGGATAATGCCTGTTTCGTAGAGGTGAACTTGGGGCTTTTGGATCGCCGCGATTTCTAGTAGGTTGAAAGTGGCGGGGTAGAGGAATAAGAATGATATGGCAGAAAGTGTCCAAACTAAAGGTTTAACTGCTGGGACACCTTGTAACTGCCAAAGTTGGAGGCCATCGTAGCGGTGGTTAAAAAAGTAAATAATTAGTACTGTCGCGAAAGGGATGCTAACTAAGGCAAATAAAACGCGGTAGAGTCGGGGGCCAATTAGTTTTTCTCCTTTGGGGCGTAAAGCCGCTAAGCCGCTGTGGGCGATCGCGAAACCCAGTAACAGCCCCAGCATCATCAAATGGCTAGGAGTCAGCCAGTCCTGTATCATTGTTGTCACTATTAAAGAAACTTATTGATTCTTAGCTGTCGTTGTGTCAGAAAGTATCTAAAAGAGCGGTTGTGGCGAAGGGGGTATGCAGTATGGGGATGAGATCGCCAGAATTGTCTAAAGTTTGAAGTCTGCGAGCATCCGGTTCCCGCAGGCAGATCCCCCAGACCTTCTGCCCAATTTTCCCTTCCCGGTTTCCCATTTCCACAGCCAAATCCTCGCACGTTTCAGGTTAAGCAATATGTCTGACCTTCCTTTTACTTTAGATCAGTTACGCATTCTCAAAGCGATCGCCTCCGAAGGAAGCTTCAAGCGAGCCGCGGACAGTCTGTACGTATCCCAGCCAGCAGTAAGTTTGCAGGTACAAAACTTAGAGAGACAATTGGATGTTCCCCTCTTTGACAGAGGTGGGCGGCGAGCTCAACTTACGGAAGCGGGCCACCTATTACTCAGTTACGGTGAAAAAATTTTATCGCTTTGTCAAGAAACCTGCCGTGCTCTTGAGGATCTGCAAAATCTTCAAGGTGGGACTCTGATCGTGGGTGCATCTCAAACTACTGGGACATATCTTCTGCCCCGTATGATCGGGATGTTTCGCGAAAAATATCCGAATGTGTCGGTGCAATTAATAGTTCATTCAACTCGCCGTACTGCTTGGAGTGTCGCTAACGGACAAATTGACCTAGCGATCGTGGGCGGCGAAATTCCTTCAGAACTTCAAGAAGCTTTAGAAATAGTTCCTTATGCTGAGGATGAACTCGCCCTAATTTTACCTGTTTCTCATCCTCTGGCAAAAAACGAAGCCATACCAAAAGAAGACCTTTATAAATTGAAGTTCATCTCCCTAGATGCTCAATCAACAATTCGCAAAGTCATTGACCAAGTTTTGGGTCGCTGCGGTATTGACACGCGCCATTTGAAAATTGAAATGGAACTAAATTCGATTGAAGCCATTAAAAATGCTGTGCAGTCAGGACTAGGGGCGGCATTTGTCTCGGTTTCTGCGATTGAGAAGGAGTTACAAATGAAGGTGCTTCACAAAAGCCAAGTCGATCAAGTTGTGGTGACACGAATTTTGTCTTTAATTTACAATCCTAACCGCTACCGTTCAAAAGCAGCCGAAGCTTTTAGTAATGAAATTTTGCCTCAGTTTGCCTCGGAAGGCTTTACTAAGGAAAGGAAAGAACATCCGCTCAGGGAATTGGATTATCTAGATCCAGTTATTATCAGCGATCCGTGAGGCAAAGGCGTTGAACAGTTAACGGTTAACGGTTAACAGTGA
>DATGYA010000270.1:0-32637 GCA_035298405.1 Kamptonema sp.
CAAAGCCCAGATGGTAATAATCTTGGCGGTGGCGGTAAAACGATTAAACTTTCACCGTGAGAAGGCTTTATTTTAATTGTACTCGCTTCCTGACTTACTTTACAACAGGGGAGGCGATCGCTCTTATCGATCGGTCAAATAACACTCGTAGGCGATCGCTTCTTTCTACAAATCGTTAAAAAGAGCTAGTAATAACTGGTTCCAATGTTGCTACTAATTTGAGATTGTACTCAGCTTCAAAAGCGGGTTTCTTATAATCTAAGCTCCACAATTCTAGAGCGCAATCATCGTCTAAGTCGGCGGGTTGGAGCCGTAAGTGTAACTCTCTAAGTTCGGGCTGATAATCGCATTCTATTTTTGCGATCGCGCCAATTTGTCGCCGATCTAACGCTACCGCCAACCGCAATAAAGGATGTAATTGATTAACTAATTCTCTGTGTTTTTTTGATAAAGCATGATAGTTTTCATGCTTCTTTTTGGGAGGATTCTTACGGTGGTATCTCGCTAAATTTGCAATTACTTCAATCTCTGTTTCTGTGTAACCTAATAACTCGCCATTGCGAATTAAATAGTAAGAATGTTTGTGATGTGCTGAATGGCTGACATATAAACCGCAGTTGTGCAAAATTGCAGCCGCCCATAGTAATTCTCTTTCTTCCGTTCCCCAATTGTGGAGAATTCCTTGAGTTTGGTCAAACAAATTTAGCGCATAAGCTGCAACGCGCTCGCTGTATTCAGAATTAACATCGTATTTCTGAGCCATTTGTATAATGCTGCGCTGGCGGATTGAACTTTGAAATCGCAGGCGGTTGTCAATCAAACCATGAGCTAGCATCCAATCGACAATTACTCCTTCTCTCAGAGAGCGATCGCAAACTGTCAGCGACTCCACCCCCAGCAAAGCCATCGCTTCCTGTAAAATTAAAGCCCCCGCTAAAATAATATCTGAACGTCTGTCAGACATCCCAGGAATACCTAGTTTTTCGGAGTTAGAAAGCTTCCGAAACCGATTAACTAATTCCCGCAAATCTTTGAGACTTAACTGATATCCAGCTAAGGGATTTGGAACTACGCCCAACTTTTCGCGAGCATTAATCGTTGCTAGAGTTTCAATAGTGCCAGAAGTACCAATTAAACGCGGCAATTCATCAACATCCAAGTGAGCCAACAAATCATCAATAGGTCGTTCTAACATTACCCGAATATAAGCTTGCAAATATGCAAATTCATCTCTACTAATCGGGTCGGTTTTAACAAATTCCCCTGTCAAGCGCACAGCTCCAACTTTGGTACTGCTAAGAGAGCGCGGCTCCAGACTATCACCTAAAATTAACTCTGTAGAACCACCTCCAATATCAATAATAATATGAGGCTGATTGTTAAACTCCATCGCCGACAAAACGCCTAGATAAATTCTCCGCGCTTCTTCTTGACCTGAGATTAAGCTCACATTCAGGTCTAATTCATCAGCAATTCGCTTAAGAAAATCGCGACCGTTTGGTGCTTCTCGCACTGCACTTGTAGCTACAGCGATAACTTGTTCGGCATTGAAAGTTTTAGCAATATCTTGAAAGCGCCGCAGAGTCGCGATCGCCTTTTCCATGATCTCCCGTTTCAAACTACCAGTTTTCGGATCGCAATCCCCCAATCTGACACTTTCTTTCTCTCTAGCAATAATCGTAAATGCAGGCAATGCCACATCAATTCGTACTACCACCATGTGAAAAGAGTTAGTACCCATATCAAGGGCAGCAAGAATGCGGTTTTGCTCCGCAGGAGGTGTAGAAATTCTCACCAAAGGAACTGAACTAACCATTAGAATTTGTGAGGGTGACAGTTATTTTTATTATCTCACACCTTGAGTTATGGCGCTTTTCAAATGATATAGATTATTTCTCTTCTAGAGGGAGAGAGGCTTTGAGGCTTACTACCCTTCCCTTATCGGGAAAGGGCTGGGGGGTTAGCTCTCATTTTTGTAGTTTTTGGTGTAAAAATTATAGCAAGTTATAATTTCAAATTGACAATGCTGGCCTTTGAACCTAAACCCGAACCCAAATTGCTTACTGTCATCCGGCTGTTGAGATGGGACAAGCCAGCGGGACGGTTAATCTTAATGATTCCCGCCCTGTGGGCCGTTTTTTTAGCTGGAAGAGGTACACCCCCCGCACCCTTAGTAGGCGTAATTGTGCTAGGTACTTTAGCTACCAGTGCTGCTGGATGTGTGGTTAATGACCTGTGGGATCGCGATATTGACCCCGAAGTAGAAAGAACGCGATCGCGCCCCCTCGCCTCCCGTGCCCTCACAGTTCAAACAGCAATTGTAGTTGCCTTAATTTCCTTTATTTGCGCTGCTGTCCTCGCCTTATATCTTAATCCTCTCAGCTTTTGGCTGAGCGCCGCCGCCGTTCCCGTAATTATCTGTTATCCTCTTGCCAAAAGAGTCTTTCCAGTACCCCAATTAGTATTATCAATTGCCTGGGGTTTTGGAGTATTAATTAGCTGGAGTGCAGAAGTATCCCATTTAGAAATAGCTACTTGGCTGCTGTGGGGAGCAACAATATTTTGGACATTGGGCTTTGATACAGTATACGCCATGAGCGACAGAGAAGACGATCTGCGGCTTGGTGTTAATTCCAGTGCTATATTCTTTGGAGATAACAGCGCTAATGCCGTTGGTATTTTCTTTCTTTTCACCATTGGTTTGTTAGCAGCAACGGGGTTAAAGATGCACTTGCACTTCGGCTTTTGGCTCGGAATTTGTACAGCAACTTTTTTCTGGATCTTACAATACATTCAACTGCGGCAACCAGACTTACCTAAACCCGTTTACGGAAATATTTTTCGCCAAAATGTGTGGGTAGGATTTATTTTACTTGCTGGCATGATTACCGGAGCAATCTTTTAATTGGGTTAAGATATCTAGCCTTTGCTCCCGGTTTTGAGTTTTGAGTTTTGAGTTGGGAATTCTCCCCCATCTCCCCCACCTCCCCACCCTCCAAAACGTCTAACAGCTTACTTTAAGGAAAACTCTACGGTGGTGCAGAAAAATTTTTCGAGCGCACTTCCCGAACTTCCCGGACTTGAAAAACTAAACGAAAAGGCTTTTTCATCTCCTTTTCAATAAATTTTTCTACCAAGTCTACCTGCTTAGAAGTCAAAGGTTTATTAGCTAAGACAACTAACCGTACAATAGGAGGATTAGCAGTCCAGTCCACATCAGTTCTAACTAATTCTACCTGTTGGCCAACTGTCACCGTGCGACTGACTAAAATCTTTTTAAGAGTTGCTTGTAACTGAGATTGCCTAACCAGTTGTATGAAACTAATTCCTAAAGGAATGACTAATACCCCAGTCAAAACCAAAGCCGAGAATAGTGCTTGCTGACTTTTAACTTTTTCAGCATATCCAGCCCAGATAAACACTAACATACAAGCCAGAGTAATGCCCAAAAGATTAGTTAAATACAATAAAAGAGCTCCCCAGCTAAACTCCCAAAACCCCTGAGAAAAACTCAAGCCAACAACACAAAGAGGAGGCATTAAAGCCACCGCGATCGCAGTACCTGCCAGCGCATCGCTAACCTGCGGTCGCGTTTTCGCAAAACCGCTCATTCCGCCAGCAACAACCGCAATACCCAAATCGATTAAATTAGGTTGAGTGCGAGCCAAAACTTCTGAACCAAATTCAGGTAAATCAACGATCAAACCCAATAAGCAAGACAGTAAAATCCCCACCATAGTAGCTATAAATAGGGAGATTAAACTGCGGCGAAACAAAATAGGATTTCCCTCTAAAGCCCCAAAAGCTAGCGCCCGAAGTGGCATCATTAAAGGAGCAATAATCATCGCCCCAATAATCACAGCCGCACTATTGGTCAATAAGCCAAAGCTAGCAATTAGGCAAGCGCTGACAGTTAAAACCATATAATTGAGGTTGAGCTGAGCATCTTCTAGCAAAGCCTCACGAATTTGTTGAATTTCTTCTAGTGATACTTTGACCATAGTGCATCTGGGTTTATAATTGGAATAATAGGAATAGCGAATTATTGTAACATCTAGAGAGCGGTATTTAGTTAAAATTAGCTCAAAATTTGAACAGCGATCGAGTAAGTAAAGTTTTTTTGAAACTTTGTCACATTTCAATGTTTTTATGATAGATATTGTAATGGCTATTGAGCAAAATCGTCAAATCTTATTAACTAAAAGATGAAATTCAGCAAATGGCACTTATGTTTGAGCGGTATTGTCCTGAGTCTGGCAACTTTCGCTAGTGCATCTGCTAGGGTAGATGCAGGAGTAGTTCCAGGGAGCGCGATCGCGAAAAAAGCTTCCCCTGACGCAGTACCATCTACCCCAAAAGAAGGGCCACCTATTACTACTACTTCTGGGCCCGATGAAATAGCATTAGCAACTCACTTGCAAAGCCAAAAAGCTAAAATGTATGGAGCTTATTGGTGTCCATACTGCCACGCACAAGAGGAACTTTTCGGTAAAGAAGCATTTGCTATGATCGAATATATTGAGTGCGATCCAAGGGGAAAAAATGCTCAGCCAAATGTATGCAGAGCTGCCGATATTAGAGGATATCCCACTTGGGAAATTAAGGGTAAATTTTATAGTGGCGTGCAACTATTGGACGAGCTTGCTAATGCCTCTGGGTATCAAGGAAGTCGCAATTTTCAGCACACATTCTCCGATCCTGAAAAATCGCAATGAGAATACTAATATAACAGTTAACAGTTAACAGTTAACTGTTAACTGTTAACTATATTTTACTCCTCTGCTGGATAAATTTGACCTCGCATTTCTCCATAGAATGAGTGTTCCTCTGTATGGAGGTTGAAATAAAGTTCACCTCGTCGCGCTAATGCTTCTATTCCAGCAACAGTATTGACTTGGCCGGCAAGACCAACTTCCACCGGACAACCTTCCGGTAAGCGAGGAACATTGTCAGGAATTGATGGAGTTTTGCCTTCATCAATAACTTGAGGAGCGCTTGTAGGTAAATTGGTAGGTAGACTAGGAGTATTGCCAGGAACTTGTGCCGTAGGTTGAACAGATTGAGGCAAACTTTGATTAGGAATTTGAGGAGTACTTGTAGGTAAATTACCTGGTAGACTAAGAGTATTGCCAGGAACTTGTGAAGTAGGTTGGACTGATTGAGGCAAACCTTCATCATCAGTGTGAGTAACACCTAAATGACTAGCTTTTCGCTCAGTATTATTAGGAAGTTGTCCACTAGCTTGGCTCACTTGAGAACTCAAACCTGGATCGGGACTTTGAAGAGAACTAGAAGTTAAATCAGGTGGAGAATCGATGAAAGTAATATTTTCATTCGAGATTGATGCGGAAAATTTACCATCTACAATTGTCCGATCGAAGTCTCCGTATTGCCCAAAATCGACAACAATTGGCCCAAGTACACCAGGAGGGCCGCAGTGGATATGGAATGCAGTAATTTCTGAAGTATCGACACCAGATATTTGAACATCAACCTTGGCGGAACTCAGATTTTTAGGGAAACTAATCACGCCATGTCCTTTAGCATCTGATACAATAGCTTCTCCAGGTTCTTGTTCAGGACTGAGAAATCCTTCGTACTTAGTAGCAGTTTTTTCTCCAAAAGGATCTGGCACACCTTCGGATGTGCCGGTAATAAAATCTGCGCTAGTTAAGGCGGTGGCAGCAATGCCATTAATCAGAAAGAGCGATTGATTTGCAATCTTATCAGTCACTAATACTTGACCTGTATTTGTTGTCGTAATAGCAAGATTGTTGAAAGTGAGAGATGCAGGAAGTTGGATAAAGTCAACACCATTTTGAAAGTCCGTGATTAAATCGATCCCTTCACCCTTAGATATGACAAAAATATCGCCCCCCTCTCCTCCAGTTAATGTATCGTTTCCGCCTCCTCCTGTAAGAACATCGTCACCTAAATCTCCTAATAAAATATCGTTACCGATATCGCCATTAAGGATATCGTTACTTTTACCACCGATAAGCGTATCCTCGTTTTGACCACCCGAAAGCGTGTCAGATCCTTGATTGCCACAAAGTAAATCGTTTCCAGCATTACCTAAGAAGAGATCGTTACCTCCTAATCCAATAATCGTGTCATTTCCGGTCATGCCATAATAAGTGCGGCTCTCTTCGTTATTCGTTACCCAGTCATCACCTCCTAAGAGCATAATAATGTCTTTTCCCGGTGAATTAGCAAGTGCAGCGATCTGGTTAGCAGGCAGTTGATTGAAGAAAAATACATCGTTGCTTTCAGTCGCTTGAGCGATATCAGAAGGCATTCCTATGTCGATTGCTGATAAGTTCATAGCTGGATACAAGTTAATAAACCTGTGGGTTAATTTATTCCACACTCAAACTTATAACTTGGGAGAGAATAGTTGTGCTAGTCAAATTGCGAAAGCTTTGTTTCGCAAAATGTCTGAAGGTTTTTTACTAAAATGTTGCTGAAAATATTTTGTAAAGCGACCTGGATTATAAAAACCATATTCAAAAGCAACTTCTGTGATCGTCTTTTTACCCTCAATTAACTCAAGATGAGCGGCTTCAAGTCTCGCAGTTCGTAAGAATTGACTGGGAGAAACACCGTAATGACGAGCAAATGCAGTTTGTAAAGAACGACTACTACAGTTCATCGCGGCTGCAACTTGTGCAATTGTCAAATCTTTTTTTATATTGGCGCGAATGTATTCAGCAGCCTCGCGCACGCGATCGATAGAAATCTCTGAGACTTTGATAATTGAGGTATCTAAATTACTGGAAGATGAACCTTGTACTAAGGTGGAGAAAATAGCAAGTTCAAGATTTTCAATTACCAGTGGATGTCCGTTAGTTTCAATCAAATTCCAAAGCGTAATTACCATTTGATACAAGGAATGACCGTAAAGAGTGTTAAGATTGACAACTTGGGTCAGATTGGGACGTTCTATGGACTTGTCAAGATATTTACTCAGTTCAGTTACAAATCTAGCTTCATCTATATAAAGTGAGATTGCATTGTATTTGGAGGAGTGGCTAAGGCGAATTAAATCGATTCCAGGCTGACTGATTACCAGTTGTTTATCGTTTACTAAAAGTTCTTGAGGGCCAAATTTTAAGAGATGATCTCCGTTTGCAAATGTGAAAACAATTTTGCCGGGGAAAGTATGTCCATGGGTATATGAACTCCCAGCCTCCCAAACAACATTAAGCAGATCGAAATTCTTTAACCTAGCCAGCCGCCATTGAATTTTGTAATCTTTGGAATGGGGGATATGCTTAGTGATGGTTGGTAGTTGCTTAATATATATTTCTGGATCGTTAATTTTAATATCTAAATCCCATGCCATAAAAAAGTCCTCATAAAATTAGCTAAGAGTTAACTGTTAAGAGTTAACTGTTAACTCAATTTTGATGTTCGCAGCTATTCGTAGGGTGTGTCAGAAGCCGAAGCCTTATTTCTCAATCAATAACTTTGTCTGACGCACCCTACAACAACTAACAATCAACCAAAATATTCTTGAACAATGTTCAAGATTCGTTCGGCTGCCATCCCGTCGCCAAAGGGATTAATTGCCATTGCCATTGCATTGTACGCCTCCCGATCGCTCAGTAGTTCTACCGCTGCTGCAACTATTTTACTGGAATTAGTACCAACAAGTTTAGCGGTGCCAGCCTCAATTGCCTCTGGTCTTTCTGTAGTTTCCCGCAAAACTAAAACAGGTTTACCTAAACTAGGAGCTTCCTCTTGCAATCCTCCAGAATCAGTGAGAATTAAATAAGAGCGCTGAATCGCTCCTACCAGTTCGGCGTAATCCAAAGGTTCTGTTAAGAAAATCCGGGGATGATCGCCTAAAAAATCTTGTAAAGGTTCGCGCACAACTGGATTGCGATGCAAAGGTAAAAGCAAGGCTGTATCGGGAAATTTATCTAAAATTTCGATAAATGCTCGCGCAATTCCTGCGAGCGGTTCTCCCCAATTTTCCCGGCGGTGAACAGTTGCTAAAATCGTGCGATATTGAGTCCAATCTAAATTAGGAATATTACACTTAGGGTGACGATTTGCTACTGATAGTAAAGCATCAATTACAGTATTTCCAGTATGGTGAATTGCACCAACTACTCCCGATTTTCGGAGATTTTCTACTGCTAGCACTGTCGGTGCAAAATGTAACTGAGTTAGCTGTGAAATTAGGCGACGGTTGGCTTCCTCTGGGTAAGGATTAAATAAATCGTCAGTACGTAGTCCCGCTTCTACATGACCTACAGGAATTTTTTGGTAAAATGCAGCTAGGGTAGCAGCAAAAGCGGTAGTTGTATCACCTTGCACCAATACTATTTCTGGCTGCAATTGTTTAAATAGTGCTTCTAACCCTTGCAAACTGCGACAAGTAATGTCTGTAAGAGTTTGCTGGTGCTGCATGATCGCTAAGTCGCGATCGCCAGTCAAGTCAAATAACTGCATCACTTGCTCAACCATTTCGCGGTGTTGACCCGTTAAAATTACCTGGGTGTCAAAAAATGGCGAACTTTTGAACAGTTGGATCACAGGGGCGAGTTTAATCGCTTCTGGGCGGGTTCCCAAGGTGATGCAGACTCGATGAGTAGATTTTGTGCGATCGATAGGAGATTTCGGCATTAAAATTAGGTTGTTGACATCCTTCTCACGCCTAGAGGCTGAGCAGTCTATACTCCACAATAAATAATAGAAAAATTTTTGCCTGTCTACCAGGAGGGATTATTTTGATGCTGGAAATTTTCGGATCTATTTTTTCAACTTTCAATTTTAGTCCTCCTGATGCTAATCTCGCAGAGTTATCAAACTTTTGGCTGCCCGCGGCTTCCTATACTCTGCTGGTATTAAGTAATTGCACGATCGCGACGGCTTTGGTTTATTTTGGCTACAAGGCACGAAATCTCCATTACAACTGGATTTTATGGATGTTAGCAGCTTTCAGTACCGCTGCCGCCACCAGTCACCTTTTAGAAATTTCGTCACTCGCCGATACCGCTAACGGGTTGTCGGTAATCACTGCTGTGTTTACGGTTGTACTTTCCATCGCCACAGCGATCGCGATCGCCCGCAGCAGCCTTACCCAGACAGAAACCCTGAATCTAGAACTCGAAATCAACTCCCCGCCCCATTCAAAGGCCATAAAATTAAGAGATAATACTAACATTAGCAGCGAACCCTTTGTTGAGATCATTCAAAAGTTAGAAGCTCAAATCGCTAACAACGCCTCAGTAGAAGAAGCTCTCTTAACTTCCCAAATTCGGCTTGCCGGAATTCTCGATCTTGCCCAAGATGCTATTATCTCCGTAGACGAAAATCAACAAATTCAACTCTTCAATAGAGGTGCAGAACAAATATTTGGTTATGCTGCTAGCGAAGTCTTAGGGCAACCCATAAACTTGCTATTTCCTGATGCTAATGGTAAAAATAATACACATAAAATTGTAGACCCCATTACCGATCCCCAAAGTTTAAAAAGAAACCGCACTGAGATTACAGCAACTCGCAAAGACGGCGGTGAATTCCCGGCGGAAACTTCAATTTCCCAACTGGAATTAAAGGGTGAATCGGTATTTACGATAATTTTGCGAGATATTAGCGATCGCAAACGTGCAGAACAAAAACTTGGAATTCAAGCTCGCGCCTCCGCTGCGATCGCGCAACTCGGCCAGCGAGCTTTAGCAGGAATTCCCCTTTCCAACCTGATGAGTGAAGCTGTCACCCTGATCGCAATTACTCTGCAAGTAGAATATTGTCAAGTTTTGGAATATCATCAAGAAACTCAGAGTTTAGTGTTGCGGGCGGGGTTTGGTTGGCCTCAAAATCTAATCGGTGTAGCGATCGCCAATACAACTGAAAATTCCCAACTTGCCTATACCTTCACCTCAGACCAACCTGTAATTATCGAAGACATGAGCACAGAAACCTGCTTCACTGAGCAGGTAAAATTATTAGAAACCGCGATCGCCGCCGGTACCAGCGTCACCATTCCCGGCATTAACGAACCCTTCGGCGTTTTAGCTGCCCACTGCACTAAAAAGCGCACCTTCACCGTCGATGACGTTCACTTTCTACAAGCCGCAGCCAACGTTTTAGCAAGTGCCATTCAACGACTCGCAGCCCAAGAAGCTTTACACCAACAATTTCAGCGAAGCTTACTGCTGGGAAAAATTACTACAGAAATTCGCCAAAGCTTAGATGCCCAACAAATCTTTCAAACTACAGTATCCCAAATCGGTGAAGCATTTGCCGTCAACCGCTGCGTAATTTACGCTTACTTCACCGAACCAAATCCTCGCATTCTTGCAGTAGCAGAATATTTGGAGAGTGGATATAAATCCTTGCTAGGTGTAGAAATTCCCGTTGCCGACAACCCTTATACTCAAATAGTCTTTACCCAAGACAGCGCCGTTGGCATCTCCGATATTTGCTTAGACCCCCTGGCAGCAACGATGAAGCCACTATGCGATGTATTTGAGACTAAATCGATCCTCGCCGTCCGCACCTCCTATCAAGGAGAAACTAACGGCGCAATTACCTTGCAACAGTGCGATCGCCAACGCCAATGGACAGCAGGCGAAATAGAATTGCTCGAAGCCGTCACCGAACAAGTGGGAATTGCCCTAGCTCAAGCTAAGTTACTAGAACAAGAAAAACAAGCTCGCAACAAACTAGCCGAACAAAACAAAGCCTTAGAACAAGCCAGACTCGCAGCAGAATTAGCCAACCGCGCCAAAAGCGAATTTCTCGCCACTATGAGCCACGAAATTCGCACTCCCATGAACGCCGTCATCGGTATGACCGAATTAATCCTCGAAACCCCCCTGACTCCCGATCAGCAAGAATGTGCCGAAACAGTCCGTAGCAGCGGTCAAGCTTTGCTGGGGATTATTAACGACATCCTCGACTTTTCCAAAATCGAATCCGGCAAACTCGACTTAGAGCAAGAACTCTTTGACCTGCAAGCCTGCATTGAGAGCGCTGTGGAACTCGTAGCACCCAAAGCTACAGAAAAACAATTAGAAATTGCCTACCTCATAGATCCACAAATACCGAAGATCATCTTAGGAGATGTCACCAGACTAAGACAACTATTAGTAAATTTACTTAGTAATGCAGTCAAATTTACTCATAATGGTGGAGTAGTGGTCTCAGTGTACAGGGGGCATTCACCGTTGGTCGCTCATCAATCGCCTACAGAGGCACAACAAACCTGCGAAATACTCTTCGCGATCGCAGACACAGGGATCGGCATTCCAGCCGACAGGATGGATCGCTTGTTTAAACCCTTCAGCCAAGTTGATTCCTCCACTACTCGACAGTATGGCGGAACAGGATTGGGACTCGTCATCAGTCAGCGGTTGTGCGAACTGATGGATGGCAAAATTTGGGTTGAAAGTCAAGGAATTGTCGCCGGCAATCCATCTGAAGAATGGGGAGCGGGGGAGCGGGGAAGATGGAATAAGGAAATCTCTACCCTGCCCCTAGCCCTTGCTACCCCCGATCTCCCCTGCTCTACTTCCATAGGTTCAGTATTTTATTTCACAGTAAAATTACAGTTACCAAGTGCGATTTCGCCCCAACCAACAAATCCCCTATTAACAGGAAAGCGACTACTAATTGTCGAAAGTCACCCCATAAATCAACATATTTTAACTCTGCAAACTCGTAACTGGGGAATTGTTCCTTGTGTAGCTGCTAGCAGTGATGAAGCTTTGGAAAAATTACAACAAGAACCAAATTTTGATTGTGCTATTATCGATGCCCAACTGCCAGAAATAAACGGTTTGACTTTAGTAACTGCCATCCACCAACAAGCAGGATATGCAAATTTGCCTTTGATACTAATGACTCGCATTGGTAAAACTCCCACCGCCTCAGATCGAGCTAATATTGCTGCTTTCTTGAATAAGCCGATTAAGCACTCTCAGTTGTATGGAGTTTTGGTACAAGTTTTAGCTGAAATGCCCCAGGCGATCGCACCTAAAAATTCGCGGCCTGTAGCAATAACCAACCAGTCAAACCTTAACAACCTGCGAATTCTCCTAGCAGAGGACAATGCCGTAAACCAAAAAGTGGCTCTGCGCTTGTTGCAGCGGCTGGGATGTACTGCGGATGTAGCTATTAACGGCTTGGAAGTGCTGGCAGCTTTGCAAAGTCGCCCCTACGATGTCATACTTTTGGACGTGCAAATGCCAGAAATGGACGGATTGGAAGTAGCACGCCGCCTTTTAAAATGGCCATTACAGGCAGATGAAAACTTAAATATTAAGGTTGACAATCAACATTCCTCATGCTTTCCTAAGCCTTGGATTATTGCTGTGACTGCTAATGCCATGAAAGGCGATCGCGAACAGTGTCTGAATGCAGGAATGGACGATTACCTCAGTAAACCGATAAAAATAGAGGAACTTAGAACTGCATTAAATAAATGTAAAAAAATAGTTTCTTTAGAGGTTGAAAGTTCTGAAGTAACAACAAAAAATCTAATATTTCCCGATATTATCGATCGTAAAGTCTGGCAATCTTTACAAGAAATGCTAGGAAGTGATGCTGATTCTGTGCTGGTTGAAATGATAGATTGCTACCTCGAAGATGCACCAAAATTGTTTCAAAATCTCTGCGCCGCAGCCCTCGAAAAAAATGCAACAAATCTATATACAGCAGCTCACACACTCAAGTCAAGCAGTGCTACCTTTGGCGCAGCGCAGTTGTCCAAACTTTGCCAACAAATTGAAGCAATAGCTCGCCGCTGTGTAGAATCTAAATTTGCAGATACCGATGCTGAATTGTCTCTGCCTTCAGAAGTTATAGCTCTAACGTTGCAAGTAGAGAAGTCACAGGAAAGAGCATTGCAAGCTTTGCGATCGCTCCGCCTGCAATGTCTTAAATCGCTTTCAGAACCATGAAAATTTATCAGACTTTTCAATTAGTTGCTATGTACTACATTTAATCAGCAACGAACAACGAACAACTAACAACGAACAACTAACAATTTTATTTGATAATGACTAATACCCCCATCGAGAAAGATAAGCCGCTCATTCTCGTGGTGGACGATGAAAAGTCCATGCGGATTCTGCTGCGCCGCGCTATGGAAAAACAAGGCTATCAAGTAATAGAAGCTAGCGACGGCAAACAGTTCTTAGAGGAATGTTCTAAACATTTGCCAGATATCATATTGCTCGATGCGATCATGCCAGTAATGGACGGATTCACTTGTTGTAGCGAATTGCAAAAGCTACTCGGCGAGACAGAGAATGCTCAATACCAAGAACAAAAACAAAAACAAACTACTTCTTTCTTACATCCCCTTGCTACACCTCGCGAGAGCACACCTGTTTTGATGATCACTGGCCTCGACGATCCAGAATCCGTTGACCGCGCTTTCGCCGCAGGCGCTACCGATTATGTGACAAAACCCATTCACTGGGCTGTTTTGCGGCAGCGCGTGCGTCGCCTTCTCCAAAACGGGCAACTTATTAAGGAATTGCAGCAGCAGAATGAACAAGAATGGCTGATGGCTAGAATGTTAGAGCGCATCCGCCAGTCTTTGAATTTAGATGTAATTCTTAATACTACGGTGGCTGAAGTTAGGAAATTTCTCCAAACTCACAGAGTGCTAATTTACCGTTTTTATCCTGATAAAAAGGGAGTGATGGCGGTGGAATCTGTGGCGTTTCCTTGGCGCTCTGTGCTGGGAAGAGTTATACACGATGGTTGCTTTAACGAGGAGTCGGTTGAACTTTATAAGCGGGGTCACATCCATACAATAGAAGATATTTACACTGCTGACATTTCTGAATGTTATAAAAATTTTTTAGCTAAGTTTCAAGTTAGAGCCAACTTGATTGTGCCGATAGTTATTAGAGGGGCTGTGGAGATAGGCAGATGGGAAAATGCACAGAATAATAATTCTCCTTTTGCTTCGCCCTTCTTTGCTTCTATTTCGCAGCCTAAGAGTTCCTCAGCGCCGCAACTGTGGGGATTGCTGATTGCTCATCACTGTTCCCAGCCCCGCCGGTGGCAAGCTTCTGAAATCAGATTTGTGGAACGCTTGGCCGCTCAAGGCGCGATCGCGATCCAACAATCCCAACTTTATCAGCGGTTGGAAGCCGCTAATGGCGAGTTGCACCGCCTAGCTTCCCTAGATGGACTCACTGGGTTGGCTAACCGCCGACAATTTGATGAATATCTTGATTCTGAATGGCAGCGATCGCTCCGGGAGGCTGCGCCCCTTTCCTTGATTTTGTGTGATGTTGACTTTTTTAAGCTCTATAACGACACTTACGGTCATCAAGCTGGCGACGAGTGCCTGAAAAAAGTAGCCCTCGCTATTGAGGAAGCTAGACAACAACCCTGGGATTTTGCGGCCCGTTATGGGGGAGAGGAATTTGCCGTGATTCTTCCCCACGCTCACGAACAGCGAGCTCTTGAAGTTGCAGAGGAGATCCGCTCCCGCATTGCAGCTCTGCAAATACCTCATGTCAGCTCTAAAGTTAGCGAGTTTGTTTCTGTCTCGTTAGGTGTAGCTACCAATGACCAGAAAGAAGGAATCTCCATTGCTTCAACTTCCCTAGACACCTTGGTGGCTACGGCTGACAAAGCTCTCTATCAAGCAAAACAACAGGGGCGCGATCGCACGGTACTCCGAATTTGCTGAAATTTCACGAATTTTTTATGACTATTTAGTATTCGGTGATACAGATTTTTTGATGATTTTCAAATTTTCTTTTTTGATATAGCTTTTCAATTCTTAATTATAAAATTTCTAACTAAAAAGTTTAAAATTGGGAGTGACGTTCTGATTTTAAGGGTAACTCATGTTAAAAAAACTCATAATATTATCAGGATGAGCAGATCGCCGAGCCAAAATATTGTAAATAAAAATTGATTCATCAGGGTAAGTTGTCACGAATAGGGAAATCATTTAGACTCGTCTATCCCAAAAACAAAATAGAGACGAGTGTAACCAGGAGTGCATCCCACCAATAAAAATTTGGCAACCATTGCATATACCAGAATGTATAGGAAAGCGGCTTTTCCCCGCCCCGCTTCCTTCCCAATCCCCCCTGGGTATGGGTGTTCAGCGGGCTTTTCTCATCGGAATGCAACCTCGCTCAAACTACGATTATTCTGAGGCAGAAACGACTTCTTGCATTTCAAAAGTGCAACCGCTCAATTTAGATGGAGAATGGTGTCAAGCCGAGACCGAAGCAATTCCGGCTAGCGTGGAACACCTCTGCCTTCTAGCTGACACCGTACCTGTAGTGCTGTGGATGTCAGACGCATCCAGCCGATACACTTTTTTAAATCAAAACTGCTTAAAATTATTCGATCGGAGTTTAGGAGAAGAACTAGAAACTGCCTGGATAAAAAGCGTTCACCCAGAAGATTTGCAGCAATGTCAACAAGCGTATCACCTGGCAATTGAAACGCGATCGCACTTTAATTGCGAATACCGTATCAGATGCAGAAATGGACAATACTGCTGGATTTTAGATACTGCTGTTCCCTTGCAAACAGCAGATGGCAATTTTGCCGGATACGCTGGCACGAGTTTAGATATAAGTGAACGCAAACAGTTGGAGGAACAATTAAAAAAATCCCGCAACCGCGTCACCGAAATGGTAGCAGAACGCACTGCGGAACTGATTTGTAGTAATTCCCAACTAGAAAAAGCAGTAACCCAAACTCAGCAAGCCAGGGAACTAGATCGCGAGATATCACAACAGTTCCGTGCTATCTTCGAGCAAGCAGCCGTCGGCATTACCAATATCAATCCCCAAGGTGAATTTATCCGAGTCAATCAACGCTTTTGCCAAATAGTTGGCTATAACGAATCAGAACTGATGCAAATGACATTTAGGCAGATTACTCACCCTGATGATTTGCTAGCAAACGAATATTACCGAGAAGCTTGTTTAACAAATCAAACTCAGAGTTATTCCTTAGAAAAGCGCTATATCCGCAAAGATGGCTCTCCTGTTTGGGTGAACCTGACAGTTTCAATAGTCCGTGACTCAATGCTACACCCGAAATATACGATAGCCATAATTGAAGATATCAGCAACAGAAAGAAGGCAGAGTTTGCCCTGCGGCAGTCACAGCAGATGCTACAATTGGTAATGGATAATATTCCCCAGGCTATTTGCTGGAAAGATAAAAACTCGATCTACTTGGGCTGCAACCGCACTGCCGCCACCGATGCAGGTTTAGCCGCTTGTCAAGATATAATTGGACTCACAGACTGGGACTTACCTTGCACAAAAGAGCAAGCTAACTCATTCCGCAAAGGCGACGCTGAAGTAATGATAACAGATACTCCGCAATACCATATCCTGCAACGACAACTGCAAGCAAACGGTCAACTGGCATGGCTCGATACTAACAAGATTCCGCTGCATGACACAGAAGGTAATGTTGTCGGTATCCTCGTCACCTACGAAGATATTACTCCTCACAAACAAGCGCAAGAAGAAATTATAGAAAGCGCTCAGCGTCTTTCCACAGTTATTGAAACTGTTGGCGAAGGTATTACCCTCAGCGACGCAGAGGGTAACTTTATCATCTACAACTCTAAAATGCAGGAAATGACGGGTTATAGCAAGGAAGAAGCCGAAACTTCCGGGGATTTTCTGCGTTTGTTGTATCCTGATGCTCAAGCTCACGCGATCGCCTTAAACGGAATTCGCGAGATGTTGCAGGGAGGCGAGTTTCAGGATGTCGAAACTACGATCGCGACCAAAGAAGGTAAGCAAAAGACACTTTTAGTATCGACATCCCTGATGCAATACAAAAACCGCACCTTATTTTTGAGCGCTTACCGCGATATCTCCCACCGCGTAGAAGCTCAAGAAGCTCAACGGCAAGCTGAAGAAAAATACCGCAGCTTGTTTGAAAACGCCTTAGAAGGGATTTTTCAGACAACTTTTGATGGTCAGTACCTCAATGCTAATCCCGCATTAGCCAAGATTTACGGCTATTCGACACCACAGGAACTAATCGCCCGCTTAACTAACATTGAGCGACAGTTGTATGTAGAACCAAATCGCCGCGCCGAATTCAGTCGGCTGCTGCAAGAAAACGACATCGTAGCCTGTTTTGAATCCCAGGTTTACCGTTCCGACGGTAGTATTATTTGGATTTCCGAAAATGCCCGTGCTGTTCGCGACAGGCATGGGACACTGCTTTACTATGAAGGTACTGTCGAAGACATCACCGAACGCAAGCACCTCGAAGAGGAACGCAGACAACAAGCTGAACAAGAGCGACTAATGAGCAAAATCGCTCAGCGTATCCGCTCCTCTCTCGATCTTAAAGGTATTCTCAGTACAGCAGTTGCAGAAGTCAGACAATTTTTGCAGACGGATCGAGTGGTGATTTATCGCTGCGATCCCGATGGCAGTAAGGTAGTAACTGTAGAATCTGTCTGTCCAGAGTGGGAACCGATGCAAGATCTAAAAATTCTGGATGATAGCCTCAGCGGGTCTATGTTTAATGCCGATAACATTCAAGTAGTGGAGGATATTTACAAGGCAGATTTACCTCCCTCTTATGTTGATTTACTTGCTGAGTTCCAAGTCAGAGCAAATTTGGTAATGCCGATTGCGCTACAGGGATTGGCAACTGAAGACTGGGGCAATAGGGGAACTCTTGAGAGGGGGAGACGAGGAGATGGGAAGATGGGGAGTAGTATTGCTGGCTCTTCTGGCCCAAAAGCGCCAAGCGTTGCCAGTCATGAAGCAACCTCTCAAAACCGCGAAGCATTGCGAGTTACAGAGCAATCTCAACCTTGGGGGATGTTAGTTGCTCACCACTGTAGGGGTGCAAGGCATTGGCAACCGCAGGAAATGGATTTGCTTAAACAGTTGGCAGCGCAGTTAGCGATCGCGATTAGCCAAGCAGAACTCTATCAAAAATTACAAGATGCCAATCAAGAACTCCAGCGCATCGCTACTTTAGACGGTTTGACGCTAATTTCCAACCGCCGCCGCTTTGACGAATACTTTGAGTGGGAGTGGGCGCGATCGCGCCACGATCGAACACCTATATCCTTAATTCTCTGCGACGTTGACTTTTTCAAACTATTTAACGATACCTACGGCCATCAAGCAGGTGATGCTTGTTTGAAAAAAGTTGCGGCTGCTTTAAACCGCGCTGTTGACAGGTGCTTGCGTCGAGTTGGAGAGTGGGAAAGTGGAAACTTACTGGAGGGGGAACGCCAATTTTTAGCAGCGCGTTATGGCGGCGAAGAATTTGCGGTGATTTTGCCCAATAGAGACACTACTTGCGCCTTGCGTGCCGCTAATGCTATTCGTTCTGAAATGGAATCTCTCAAGTTACCTCATGCTAAATCTGGCATTGGTAAGTACGTTACTTTAAGCATGGGTATAGCGAGTACCATTCCTGAAACTGAGGTGTTCGCAGAATTGATATTTGCAGCAGATCAGGCACTTTATCGAGCTAAAGAGCAGGGACGCGATCGGATTGTTTTATCTTAATTCGATCCCTCAAATTCTCAAAAGTTCATTAGTTGGTTAATACCAAATGAACATCTTCCGCCGCCACGAGCGCGATCGCATACTGTAGGTAAACCAAAATAGCTTAGGTCTATCCCTCAGTATTATTATTATCATTACCATTAGTCGTTTGCACCACTATGATTCAAAAACTTGGTAAAATTATCGACAGATAAAAATAGTTTTTCTATACTAACCTTAGATTAAACTGTCTGTATTATCGAAAGTTATTCTGTTTGAGCGTCAAAGGACCAAAGCGGAAAATATGAAAGATATTATATGGGTTTCTTTGCAAAAGATATACGAGCATCTAATACCGGAGAAGACATTTTGGCGACTCTCTTATGATTGGATCGCGGGAGAGCAACCCGAAGCCTTCGCCTTGATGAATTATGGCTTCGTTGAAGATCCAAACGCAGAATATGAGCTAACCGATGATGAATCCCTCTGCCACGCATTATACCGTCATGTAGCAGGAGCCGTAACGCTTGAAGGTAAGTTGCTCCTTGAGGTGGGATCGGGAAGAGGAGGTGGTCTCGCTCATATTAAGCAAGTACTGCGACCCAGGCTGGCCGTTGGTATTGACCTCTCCTCAAGAGCGGTTGCACTTGCACGCAGGCGACATACAGACATCCCTGGACTTTCGTTTCTTCAAGGAGACGCAGAAGCTCTCCCCTTTGGAAAAGAAACCTTCGACGCAGTTTTAAACGTGGAGTCTTCTCACTGTTACCCATCGAAGTTACACTTTTATCAAGAAGTTCGCCGAGTGCTAGTGAACGGAGGCTACTTCTTATATACTGACTTCTTTGATGTCAAGGATCTTAAAGATATTAAAGAAATGTTTCAGGAGGCTTTACTTTTTATTGAAATAGAGAGTAACATCACTGATAACGTCTTGGCTTCGCTGCGTTTTGATGAAGCAAGGAAACTGAGACTTATCGATCGGATGTCGCCTAGAATGAGGGAAACTTTCCGAAACTTTGCCGCGACGACAGACAGCGAAACCTATCGCCTTTTCGCTACTGGAGTCAGAAAGTATATGAGGTTTGTTCTCAGGCGCTAATGCTTAGTGGTGCAGCAAACTAAAAATGTCAAAAAGGTATTTTATAGCAGTCGCCAGAATGCTTAGGACATTCCGAGCTAAGTAAACCTTAGTCGATCGCTATATCTTGCTGTCTAATATTTATTAGCTTCAAACTATCATGATTGCCGCTCTAATCACATCAATTTTAATCTTTGGGATCATTCTCTCCTTTGTCGAACACCAGGTTCATAAGCGTATAATGCACAAGCAAAAGCCCTTTAAATGGCTGGATCGTATATTCGATCCTAGATATATTTTTGAAGCACATGCAGTCAGACATCATAGTATATGGTACAGACAATTTGATTTTGAACCAGATCCTGAAGGGCGTGATGATAATATTGAATTGAGACTTGAGGACATGACGAGAATATTTTTATTTTTAATTCCGATCAATGTTCTCTTCTTTATCATCTCACCTGTAGCTGGCTTGATTTTCCCGGTGATGACGTTTATGTATCAATACTTCCAAAATAAACTCCACAGCCAAATGCACTTGCCGAAACCAACTTTTTTTTCTGAATGGAGGATTTTTCACTGGCTGGCGATTCATCATTATATACATCATCAATACACAAATAAAAATTACAATGTTGTTCTCCCTGTTGCAGATTATATCTTGGGTACTAAGGCTAAACCTAGAACCAAACATATACGCGAACTTCTGCGTTTAGGATATATAAAACCCAGAAGAGCTGTTACTGAACTCAGACTACAAAAATCACGTCAGGCTATTGCTGTTCAGCGTCAAGAAATCCTCTTAAACAGCAACCAAATTGCCTGAATTTGTAGGACAGAAAAGGAGAGAAACAAATTTATTGCATTAATGGGTTTTCTTAAAAACGATGCAAGTCGCAGAAATATTTCTGAATAGCCATAAACTATATCGGAGGGAGTCTAACCATCGCCAGGGTTGATAAATCGGTAACATCAATCGAATTATCATTACCACTAAATAGAGAATCGGGTGAACAGCAGTCGATTGGAATAGCCTTCCTCCACAAATAATTTCTCCGCGTACAATTTCTAATTCTGGAAAAAGTTTGCTTAATTCAGTTACATTTGGACGAAACAATGTATCAATGGGATCGCGATGTAAGGGAAATTGGTAGGGAACTGTCACAAATAGATAACCATCAATAGGAATAATCGAGCTAATTTTTTGACAAATTTGCTCTTTGCTTAATAGATGTTCTAGTAAATTAGAACATAAAACAGATTTAATTTTTAGTTCAGAAATTTTTTGCAAGAAAGCTGGATTGCTTAAATCTCCAATTAAATCAACTCCGCCGTCATTTTTGAGATCGGTATGAATTACAGAATACCCTTGCTCTCTAGCAGACTTGAATAAAAACTTGTCTATCCAAGGCTGCTTTTTTTTCCGAAAATCCTGACTAGAACTCCCAATATTAAGTAGGGGAAATACGGTCTGGGAATCTAAGGAATAAATACTATTTGCGAGCCACTTTGCCTCTTCTCTTAACATAAAAAATCCTCTTAAAGTTAAAAAGTTAAATCTAGTAATAGCTTCCCTCACCTACTTACGCCAAAAATTAAACCTCGCTCCAGTGTATTTACGCGAACTTTTATTCAAAGCTCGATCGTAAAGTTTTTCCAATCTATCAATATTTACAGTCATCGTGTAGCGCTCCAAAATACGTTGGCGAGCTCTTTTACCTAAGCTTAATGCCAATTCAGGATGCTCGATAAAAGCTGTCAAAACTTGACGAAGTTGTAGTTTTATCTGTTTGAGATCCATGACTATCCCGGCCTCTTCATCTAATACTTGACCGTGAGAGCCAGCATTTGTGGCTATACAAGCTAGACCACAGGCCATTGCTTCCAAAAGTGCTAGTGATAATCCCTCTACTAAAGAAGGCAAGATAAACACATCCGAACCACGCAAAATTTCAATGCGACGTTGCTCATCTCCTACATAACCAACCCAAATAATACTGCGATCCCAACAGTAACAAGCTTTTAGTTTTTCCTCAAGGGAGCCTGTACCTACAATCGCCAGTTTATAACCTTCTGGCTTTGACATTTGGCTCCAAACTTGAAGTAACATTTCTATGTTCTTTTCAGGGAAAAGTCTACCTTGATACAAGAAAATAAATTTAGCTTGCCATTCTTTTTTAATATCCGAATGACCAGGTGAGTATTTATCTGCATCGACACTATTAGGAACGATCGCAATCCGATCTTCACCAACTACAAACTTTTTCAATAACATTTTTTGTAAGTCTGAGAACACAATTATCTTATCATAAAATGATAGGGGAAAACCATACAGTTGATAGATTAATTCTTGGGATAAAGCAGTAACGCTGGTGTATTGACTATCAAAAGGTTGATGAAAAGTAGCTATTAATGGTAATTTTAGCTGGGCGCAGATCGCTGGCAGACAAAAATCAAGATTTGAAAGCACTATTGAAGCATGAACCAAGTCAATTTTTAAGCTTTTTAAGGAGTCTATAACTACTTTTTTTGCCCTTAATGAAGGAATCGTGTAGAAACCTGATTTATAAAGATATGGCAACGCAATAGTGTGTTCTGTTTGAGCTTCGGAATCAGTATCAAAATGTAGAAATGTAACATCATGATTTCGTTTTCGTAGTGCATTTGTAATTTCCCTGCAATAGATAACATTGCCACATACAGGTGATTTTTTACCTATCCATGCAATTCTCATAAATCTGTTCCACAAGTTTACTAATTTAAGTTCAGGTATAAGGATTGAAATGCAGAATTAGTGATAACCAATAATTTAACACCAGTTTCTCGGCCTGCAAAGATTGTATAGGGACTGGGTTGAGATTGCAATAGATTAATCCCACCAAAGTATTCTAAGGTATGGAAGGTTTTTAAAATACTTGAATTTAGGTCTCCTTCTTGAATTGCAACTGCGGCTCCTTCCAAGACAATATAAATAGCTTGGAGCAAATCTCCTTTCTGGAGAATTATTTTACCAGGTTCAAAACTCAGAGAAAATAGTCTTGAATCCAAGTTTTCTGCCTGGTTTAATGAGTACAATTGGGAAAAATCTGCGGCTAAAAGCTTCGAGGCATATTGGTTGATCACGGCATAAGTCATCTCTGAATTAACAAGCATTTTACGAAAATCAACACGATCGATTGCAATCACTCGAATGGGCGAGTTCTCGGTTACTCGTACTGTAGCAGTTCGGACTGTTTCATATAGTAATCCTACTTCTCCAAAATAACTATTAGGTTCTAGTTTTTTAAGGATGTTGGTATCTCCATTCGGATCTTCCTGAATTACTTCCACCTCTCCTTCTAAGAGGATATAAAATTTATCCGCCAACTCACCTTGACGAATCACAGTTGCACCAGGTGGAAAAGTTAATGTTTTTAAATTGGGCATTAATTCCAGCAATTGTTTCTCTGACAATGTCGGTAAAGTAACGGAAAGTCTTTCTCGATAGTCTAGATCTAGATGACCATCTTCCATGCGAATTAAACGAGGGGTAATATTAAAAATTCTACTATCATGGCTAACAATTAAAACGGCACTTTCCTGTTCTTTTGCTAAAGCGGTAATCAACTCAATTACTTCTTGTCCTGTCCGTCGATCTAATGAAGAAGTAGGCTCATCAGCGAGTAGCAATGGTGGCCGATGAACGAGTGCTCGTGCGATCGCAACTCGTTGTTTTTGTCCCCCAGACAAATCTCTGGGATACATTTGCAGATGTCGGTCTAGTCCTACCATTTCTAAAATCTGTTTAGCCTGAATTAAAGCGTCTTGAAAGTTATAATTATCCTGCAATTCTAAGGAAACCATGACATTTTGAATAACAGTCATAAATTCTAGCAGATTAAAATTCTGAAAAACGTAACCAATTCGCCGTCTTATCTGCATTCTCTGGGCTTCGCTGGCTCCTTTTAACTCGCGATCGAGGACGTTCAAACTACCATCTTGAACCGAACGCAAACAACCAATTAGGGATAGTAAGGTTGTCTTACCCGAACCGGATTCTCCAGTTAAAATTACCACTTCTTTAGCATAAAGTTCAAAGTTAACACCAAATAAAATTTGTCTTTGCTTATTACCCTCTTGGTAATAATGATTCAATTTTTTAATCGCAATAACTTGATTCATATCTACTTATTGAAATTTTAATTTAATTGAACAAAAATCACTTAAAGACATCGACTGGATCGGCATCTTTTAGCTTTAGCAAGGAGAGCCCTGCTGAAATCAAACAAATTATACAGATTAAGCTAAAAACAGTAAGTAACGATTCGAGATTCATTTTAATTATGATTTTGGTCACTTCAGCTAAGTAGTTATACGCTAGAGAGGATACAATTATACCTGGAATATACCCAACTAAGCCTAAAATGATTGCCTCTTCTATAACGATTAGAATTAAAGTATTATGACTAAAACCAAGCGCTTTTAATGTCGCATAGTTACCAAGATTATTAGTAACTTTGACATACATTATTTGATAAAGTATAAAAATGCTGACAACAACTGCCATCCCTAAAATAAATCGAAATATAAATCCAATAGGTGAATTGTTTTCATGGAAAAATCTCTCTTGTTTAATTAACTCATTTTTGGATAAAACTCTAACACTTTTAGGCCAATAAAGCTCTAGGATTTTCACGATCTTGTCGATATTTATATCCGAATTAGTTCCTGGTTTTAACCGAATCAAACCGATGTCTATGCTAGTTTCACTACGGTTAAATAATTGGCTAAATGTAGTTGGGTTAGTTATAAATGTAGCATCATAAGCATTGTTCACCCCTAATTCAAATAATCCTACAACTTTCAACTCTCTCAAAGAATTTTCACCTCCAGCTCTGATTCTTTCTAAGGATTCTCCTTGGGTATTAAATCGATTAACTATTGACTTAAATTCAATTCTGGCATTTCTATCGAATAAAGAGAATCTTTCTTTGTTTAATTTCTGAATATTCTCTTTGACTCCTGGTAAGTTAATACTTGGAACATTCAGAGGAATCCCAAGCGTATTGACTCTAATACGATAAAGAGATTGTTCTTGGTCATACCATTGAGTTGAAGCAATATAAAGTGGTGCAACGGATTCAACATCTCGAATGGCTAATGCTTGATATAATGGTCGGGAGGAAAAAGGGACAGGTTGCAGTGCTGTTGCAGAGAAGGAACTGATTACAATAATGTCGGCATCAAAACTTAGAGGCAACTGGAGAGCACCTTCTAAGAAGGCATTTCTCAAACCCAATTGCATAAATAGTAGAAATGTAATACAAAGAATCCCAACAATGCCAGCAATTGTCTGAGTCAATTGATATTTCAATTGCAACCAAGCAATCGGAATTGTTTGAAATTTTGAGATATATCTTTGAAACATATCGGCTAATGTCAACTAGCTGGTATTTACTGAGTAAAGATGATCGAACCCCTTTGATATCTAAGGGGTTGGCAGTCTTTTAAAGATTAGTATAATCAGACTGGGTTTTAGATTTATCCTATTTTAAGCCATCAGGTAGCGATCGCAACTTGTTTTTTTACCAACAGAGCAATCGCAGTTTTGAGCTAGCAGAGGGTCAGTTGTAGTGGGCGATCGCCTACAACCATGTTAAGCTCTGAGAAACATCCTGTTTGAGGCGCTCCACTTACCTTATATGTTGAGGAAACTCTAATCCAAAATCTAAAATTAAGATGCCTTATCGCTATATTCTCTTTTATAAACCCTACGATGTCTTAACTCAGTTCACAGACACCGAAGTCGATCGCAAACGTAGCACCCTCAAAGATTACATACCTATTCCCTCTGTATATCCTGTAGGGCGGCTGGATCGAGACAGCGAAGGACTTTTGTTGTTGACAGATGACGGGCCAATGCAGCACCGACTCAGCGATCCAAAATTTGCTCACCCGCGTACTTATTGGGTACAAGTAGAACGCATTCCTGGTGAAGAGGCGATCGCACAACTGGAATCCGGCATCACAATTCAAAATTATCGCACTAGACGAGCAAAAGTGCAGCTATTATCTGAATCACCCCAATTACCACCTCGCGATCCACCAATCAGGTTTCGCAAAAACATACCCACTGCGTGGTTAGAAATGACTCTTACAGAGGGTAAAAACCGTCAAGTACGGCGTATGACAGCGGCGGTAGGATTCCCTACTTTGCGGTTAGTAAGAGTTGCGATCGCACACCTACGCTTAGAAGGATTAGAACCCGGCCAATGGCGCGAACTTGACCCCGAACAACTCAAACCCCTCCGCTTTTAGCTTTATCAGCAGGTAAGAAAAAACGCACCTCTCCATCTTTATCCTTTCGCATCCGAGCACCAAGGGATAACAAAGCTTCCTGTGCTCTGTGGCGAACTAACTTATCTGTAGCTTCGTAGTAAACAGAACTCCAAGCTTGAAAGCGAGTCAAAGTGCTGTTGGGGTCTTTTTTCAAGAATTGAGCAGTTTGTCGCAATACTGGCTCAAAAACTTGGTCAGGCGTGCCTAGAGTCCAGTCCGCAGCCATTTCGTGAGAACGAATTGCCCCAGGAATATCCCCCACCAGCAAAAATTGGTCAAGACCTTTGAAGCGCCACACCCGCCACGCTTGAGGGTTAATCTGGGGAGAAAGAACATCAGTACCCCGATCCATCATCGAAATTGCTACTTCCGGTTTCCCCAGATAATAGGAAATTCCCGTAGAAAGAAAAGGATAGATATCAACCCATCGCGGGTCGCGGCTAGTTATGATATCAAAGTAGGGAGTGTTAAGGGTGTAACCGGTCTGCGATCGCACCTCGCTATCGCCAAAATACTGTATATATTTCAGAAAAATCCAATCCGCAATTAAATTGTCAAATCCGAAAGTAGGAGCAGCTTTCGCCAATTGCAACCGCAGAGCTTCTTGCTCTTGAGCCTGGGGCGAACTTACCCCAACCTTCTCCCCATCGCCTGCCAATAGTCCGCCTAATTGCCCATTTATCTGCATAGTGACGACACCACCCAAGGCTGTCAGAGCTATAGCAATATTGGCAGCCTGACCCAACCACTTTTGAGATTTTTCAACTTTGGAAAGCATTGCACATCCAATCTGTAGCTTTTATTTAAGTTTAATAAAATAAAGCCGCTCTTGGTTGGCAATTCAGGGAAAAGGTGGCTAGACTATCATCAGGATAGTTTAGTTTTCAGCTAGTTAAAGTAGTGTGATTTTAGATTTTAACGTCAATCTAAAGTCTAGAAACCAAAATCAATACGAGTCAAATTTAATGAACCGACGCTCAACACGATTTTCTAACTTCCGCACTGCCCTCTTCAGCGGCGCGATCGCAACAACTGCCTCAGTCACTTTATTTGTACCCAGTCTCAGCCAATCTGTCCGTGCCGCCCTTCAAGATAGCCCCAAAGCTGTTTTAGACGAAGCGTGGCAAATTGTAAACCGGGAGTTTGTCGATCCCGGCTTTAATAAAGTCGATTGGCAAGCCGCCAGACAGCAGTTGCTCAGCAAAAATTACACTTCTCGCGAAGAGGCTTATAGTGCTCTTCGCGACACCTTAAAGAAGTTAAACGACCCCTACACGCGCTTCATGGACCCGAAGCAATACGAAGCGCTCACGAGCCAAACTTCAGGGGAACTGACAGGGGTGGGGATGAGGCTAGAGCAAGATGAAAAAACTAAAGCGATCTCAGTAGCCGAGCCAATGGAGAACTCTCCTGCAATCAAGGGTGGTATTCAAGCTGGAGATCGAATTTTAGCGATCGACGGTAAATCTACCGAAGGTATGAGTGTAGCTGACGCTGCTCAGATCATTCGCGGAGCGGAGGGAACCAAAGTCACCCTCAAAATTGGGCGCACTGGGAAGAATCCGTTTGATATAACTCTGACGAGGGCGAGAATTGAGGTAGCCGCCGTGCGCTACACCCTGAAAGAGGAAGGTAAGACACGAGTTGGCTATATCCGTTTGCAAGAGTTCAGCGCCCATGCGGGTGAGCAAATGCAGAAAGCGATTAAAAAGCTTAATAATGATAAGGTTGACGCTTTCGTGTTGGATTTGCGCGGGAATCCGGGGGGACTGTTGCGGGTAAGCATTGACATCGCTCGGATGTGGATGGATACTGGCGCGATCGTGCGTACAGTAGACCGCGAGGGCGGAAGCGAGGAAATGCGAACAAATCGCACTGCCATCACTGATAAGCCTTTGGTGGTTTTAGTTGATGATAACTCGGCGAGCGCTAGCGAAATTTTAGCAGGAGCGCTCAAGGACAATAAGCGAGCGACTGTGATCGGCGGTCAAACCTTTGGCAAAGCGCTAGTACAATCGGTGCATTCGCTCTCTGATGGTTCGGGTTTGGCGGTGACGATCGCACACTACTATACTCCCAATGGCACTGATATCAGCCACAAAGGAGTAACACCTGATGTGAAGGTGGAAATTAGCGATGAGCAGAAGTTGGAGTTGGCAAGTAAACCATCGTTGGTTGCAACTCAAAACGATCCTTGTTATGCCCGCGCGATCGCACTTTTGAAAACTAATCATTCGACTCGTCCCGTAGCTGCTAACGAGACTCGTTAAATGAGAAATTAGATTGCGATCGCAACAGGGCGGATCGTACCCGCCCTGCTTTTTTATCTGTTAACCGTTAACCGTTAACCGTTAACAAACTACTTATTTAAAATCAAAACTTCCTATTTGACTAGCTAGCACACCCGGAAGAAATGCCAAGCTTTCCCCAGTAATCGCTTTACTAATTAAAGTAGCATCCTGAATTTGAGTAATATTTAACTGGTCGAACGTCAAACCTCCAGATAGCGCCAAAATATCCTCCCCTTTAGTAAAATCAGCAATGATGTCAACTCCCTGACCTACACCTAATACAAATACATCATTCCCACTACCCCCAATCAAAGTATCATCCCCTAAATCTCCATACAAAATATCATCACCGTCACAACCTAAGAGAGTGTCGTTGCCCTTACCTCCATATATAGTATCATTTCCCCCACAGCCATCAAGAATGTCATTATTTTCATTCCCGTTTAAATAATCATTGCCTCCACTGCCACAAACGGTATCATCACCTACATTTCCCCAGAGATAATCTTCACCTTTACCACCAATTAATATATCATTATCTTTACCACCAAAGAGGAAATCATTACCTTTACCTCCATCCACAAAATCTGCCCCTGCATTGCCATTAATTAGATCGCTTTTTTCTCCACCATTAATGGAATCATTACCTCGATTTCCTAAAATTAAATCTTGCCCTTGATTACCTAAGATGATATCATTATCTTTGCCACCTAAAAGGAAATCATCTCCCTCGGCACCCTCGATAAAGTCATTGCCTTCATTACCTTGAAGAGTATCGCTGCGATCGCCACCATAAAGGTTATCATTGCTTAATTTTGCAAAGAATATATTAGAACTATTACTACCATAAAAAACATCACTTTGTGGCGTACCAAATTGAATGTTACTGCTATTGTCACTATAGATAATATTATCTACAGAATTGGGCTTATTGAGATCGGGACGCACGATATCCTCGCAAAGACAGGGGATATCTGAGTTAGGCATAGAAGGAGAAGGAATTAGCGTCGGTGTTGGTGTTGGGGTGTCGATAGGTGTTGGTGTCGCCGTTGGAATTGGTGTCGGCGTAGCAGTGGGAATTGGTGTCGGCGTAGCAGTGGGAACTGGTGTCGGCGTAGCAGTGGGAACTGGTGTTGGCGTTTCTGTTGGAATTGGTGTTGCTGTTGGAATTGGGGTTGGCGTTGCAGTAGGAATTGGTGTTGGCGTTGCTGTTGGAATTGGCGTTGCAGTAGGAATTGGCGTTGGCGTTGGAGTAGGAATCGGTGTCGGTGTGGGAGTAGGTGTTGGTGTTGGCGTTGCAGTACCGATTACTGTTCCTGTAATCGGGAAGTCAAAAGGTGTGTTAGTGGTGTCAGAATTAATAAATTGCAGCGTTCCGCTTTTAGTACCAATACTACTCGCATCTAGTTCAATATCAACTGTTACTAACTGGTTAGGTGCGATCGCATTAGGAAAAGTCCCTACAATGCTAAAGCCTGTTGGTAAGCTGAGAGTATTTAGGTTAAGATCGTCAGTACCTATATTTTTAATAGTGAAGCTTTTAGTAAGTGGATTATTAACAGTGGTAGTGCCAAAATCAACAGCATTATTAGTGCCGTCAATAATATTATTGTTGCCCGGATCTAAAACTTCTATCTTAGCAATTTTCTGAAAATTTCCAAAATTAATCGCCGTGTATGTATTGGCAGATGCCGCTGTAATATCGTCAGGGTCAACAGTAGTTTGTACCCATCCTCTTTGGTTAACTTCTCTAACTCGATAAGTTCCCGGTTTGAGGTTAGTAAAACTATACTTCCCATCTTCCGCAGTTGTGGTAGTTTCCAAGACAGCTTCAGTGTTAGCATCAAATAAGTTTATTTGCCAATTATCCAGTCCACTATCGCTGCCATTTAGAATGCCATCACTGTTGTAGTCTTGAAATTTGATGCCGCTAATACTGATGTTTTGGAAATTGCCAAAATCATTATTAGTTGAATCAGTATTTGTCAAGTCGATCGCACTAGGTGCTACTGTTTGTGTCCATCCGCTTTGTAGCACTTCTTTAATGCTGTAATTTCCAGGCAGAATATTATTAAATTCGTATTGACCGTTGGAGTCGGTGGTAGTATCACTCACTAGATTTCCGAGATTATCAAATAATTGAATTTGCCAATTTGGAAGTCCGCGATCGTCTCCATCTTTCACCCCATTAGCATTAACATCATCAAACTTTAAACCGCCAATTTTTAAGCTATCAACTGATAAGTTATTAGAAAATTCAGAGGAATTACCATTGCCAGTAGTAGCACTAATATTAGTGGCAGTAGCGGCAATATATTTACCACTTAATAAAGCGGGGTGGGTAAAGCTGATGTCTGCATTACCAGCACTGTCAGTAGTAACATTGGTGAAACCTAAAAATGTCTCACCTTCGCCACTACCAGAAGGATCGGCAACGTTGTTAGCAAAGAATTCTATACGAAAATCAGTATTAGCAGTGCTCTTCAATTTGCCTGCAATCACTGTATTGTTAGTGCCAATAAATGCTGAGGATAAATTAGGGTAATTTTGCCCATTATTGCCGCCAAATGTATCGTTAGGTTTAGGGGTAATACCGTTGGTTAGACTAATACCTAAATTTGTGTTATTACTAATAGAGTTACCTTGAATACTGTTGCCAGTACCACTAGCAATATTAACACCTGCACCACCATTATTAGCTATAATATTTCCGTCATTAGTACCCGTCCCCCCAATTTGATTGTTATTTCCTCCCTCAATTAAGATGCCATTCTCACCATTAGCAATAGCACCAGTACCCGATGTATTTGTGCCGATGTAGTTACCTTTGATAGAGTTGTTTATCGTGTTTACACCGCCAATAAAAATGCCGGATTCAGTGTTTCCTGAGATCAGATTTCGCCCTGCTGCGGTGCCATTACCGATCGCGTTATTGATGGCATTTTGAATAATTGCTATCCCCTGATTGTTAGACAGCGCTGCTGTGCCTGTTACCTCAGTGCCGATGTAGTTTCCGAGAATTTGATTGCCCGCAGTATTATCGCCGCGTAATTCAATCCCATTGCCTCGTTGCCCGGCGATAATGTTGCGATCGCCATCTGTTATTCCACCAATTATATTGTTCTGAGCACCCCCGGAAATTAATACGCCCCGCGGCCCTCCCGACGGTGGTGTACCAATAACTGCCGCCGTACCAACAAGCAAAGCCGTACCCGCAGCATTTGTGCCAATGAAATTGCCTGCAACAGTGTTGTTATTACTGCTTGCGCCGTTAATTCCCAGGTTAGCATTATCTCCATTGTCAGTATTCTCTGCGCGATCGTTGCCAGAAATGACATTACCTCGAATAATATTATTGGCGGCACCGTCGGTAATTGTTACTCCGCGCCAATTGTTACCTAAATTATTATTCCCTGTAACATCAGTGCCGATGAAGTTATTTAGTACCTGATTTTGATTACCCTTGCCACCTACAATTTTTATTCCAAATTGGCCGTTGCTAGAGATAACGTTTCTACTAACTGTATTGAGACCTGCATACTCGATTGCTATACCACTTCCAGAGTTAGGTAAAGCTGCTGTGCCCGTGAGGTCAGTACCAATATAGTTACCTTCAATATAATTACCTTGAATAGTGTCATTACTTCCCGGATTGAGCCAAATTCCGTCAAGTCTGAAGTTATTAATAGTTAAACCCTGCACCCTATTATTAGACGACCTTATAGATAAACCATTGGCATTAATACCTGCACTTGCACCATTTAATTCAATTAGTGGTACTCCGGTGTAAGTTGTTCCGCCTTGACTCCAGCCATTAATTAAGGTTCCTGCATTGTCTATGAGCTCGGGTAAGGGAGATAGCAGGTTAATTGTTTGTGTTGAACTCCCCCCAATGTTGAAATCAATCTCGTCTGCACCAGGATTGTTATTTGCGTTTGCGATCGCTTCTCGCAACGAGTCAACACCGCTGTCGGCGTTAGTGGTAACAGTGTAGATAGCCATGATATACCTGATAAATGAGGAAAATACTGTTCGGTCTTACCTACGAGTCTAGCAATTATACGGAGACTTGTGAGGGGTCTCACCCCTTTTTCACCAAAAAACTCAGTAAATATACATAAAGATAAGGAAAGTTGAAGATTTATTACTTACGTATATCTGTCATTTTGTGGAGGTAGAGTTAGGGACTAGGGGTTAAGGGGAATTAAAAATTAAAAATTAAAAATTAAATCAAAATTAAATCAAAATTAAATCAAAATTAAAATTAAAAATTAGGAATTAAGTAAATCCACCTAATTAAACGTAAGATACCAATGGCTAAAAAGTTGGCTGTATAAGCATTCTTCCTTTTTCCTTTTTCCTTTTTCCTTCTTCCTTTTTCCTTCTTCCTTCTTCCTTCTTCCTTCTTCCTTCTTCCTTCTTCCTTCTTCCTTCTTCCTTCTTCCTTCTTCCTTCT
>DATGYA010000271.1:0-6941 GCA_035298405.1 Kamptonema sp.
AATTGAGGCTAAAAGCCGCAAGAAAGATAAAAATTGTCTAAATAAAATTGATTATGGTCAACTTTTAACTTCAGTAGAGTGGTTTAAATCTCAGTATCCTAACTGTCTATATATTCCTATTTCTATTCTCCCAAATCCTACTAATACGGAAGCGATAGTAATTACCGAAACTAAGGCATTAACCTTTGACAAACTAAATCAAGTAATTACAGATAGTCGTCAATTTTTTGAAGAACTTTGTACTTATACCAATAGCCAAGAAGAATTGATTGTTCGATGTGAAAAATTGTTACAGAACTCTAATTTACAGCCTCAAAAATTTATAGAAACATACTTTATTGATTTTAAAAAGTGCTAACACCTACCCAACTACAATGTAAGTCGGAATTAGATTAGTCTGACTTTCGCTTTAACTTTCAATACTTAACAATTCTTCCGCCACTAATCCTTTCTGAATAGCAACAACAGCCGCCTGAGTGCGATCGCGCACTTCTAACTTTTGCAAAATCGCGTGGACGTGAACCCGCACCGTCCCCGAAGCAATGTACAATATTTGAGCTATTTCTTGATTGCTTTTACCCGCCGCTACCAGTGCCAAAATTTCTTGTTCTCTCTTAGTTAGGGGATTTTCTAATTCAGATTTCGGCACAAATTTTGACTCGTTATTACCAATTGCTGACCTAATTTCTGTAGTTGCGGCCTTATCCCACCAAGAAGCACCCGCCGCCACTGAACGAATTGCTAAAACTAAAGTTTCTGCGGCAATTCCCTTTAGGCAATATCCCTGAGCACCCGCTGCAATTAACCGCTCAATTAAGGGTTTTTGGGAATGAGAAGTTAAGACAAGTACAGGAATTTCTGGATGGCGTTGCTTAATTTGCTTGCAAGCTTCAATCCCTCCAATTCCTGGCAATCCGATATCAAGAACAACGACATCTGGCAAATGTTCCTGAGTTAATTCTACAGCCGTTTCGCCATCTTCCGCCTCAGCAATCACTTGCAAGCATTGCTCTTGTTGCAGCCTCGTCTGGAGTCCCAGGCGAAATAATTCATCGTCCTCAACCAGTAGAATTCGTAGAGTGTGAGCAGGTTTCATAAGGTGGGATGGCAGGTAGCCGAAATCCAAATAAAGCACCGTGAGGCAATCTGTTTTCTGCCCAAATTATACCACCGTGAGCTTCAATAATTTGCCGAGATAAGTATAGCCCCAAGCCGGAACCTTTAGCTTGGCGGTGGCTGTGTCCTTGATAAAAACGCTCGAATAAATAAGGCAATTCGCCATCGGTAATTCCCGCTCCAATATCAATAATTTTAACAATCTGATGAGCTGAATCAGACTCCATGATAATATCTACTTTACCGCCGCGAGGCGAATGATTAATCCCATTAGTAAGTAAATTAGAAAAGACGCGAACTAATTGCAGAGCGTCTCCATTTACCCATAAAGCACGGCGGAAATCTGAGGCTCCATAACTAATATCAATATACACGCGCCGCGATGCTGATAAATCTCTAAGTTCAGTAATTACCTCTTCTGCCAAAGTAACCAAATTAACAGGTGCAATTTTTAGATTTAATCCCTCACTATCGTTGCGATAGACATCTAAAAGCGTTTCCACTAATTGTAGAGTTGTGCGGTGCGATCGCGCCATCGTCTCCAGAACTTTTTCCCCAGCAGGCGCAACAGCGCCAAATTTTCCTTGCTGAAAAGCTTTGATAGTTTCGATCGCCCCCAACATCGGCGTTTTCAGATCGTGGCTTAAAGTAGAGACAAAATCCTCTCGCATACTGGCTAGCCGCTGTTGAGATTGCAATTCCGCCTTGGCTTGCGCGATCGCTTCTTGGTACTGCTGGTTGCGATCGCTTAGCCACCCAGTCACCCCCAGCGCCATCACCGCGATCAGCCGATTTGCCACCGTCGCTAGCGCGATTGTATCTGCGTCAGGGACAAATAAATTCAACAGCGTTAACGCCCATGCTACCAGTACAACTTGTAACTTAGCTAACCGACTAAAGCGGGAATTTGCTAATAAAATTGGCCCCGTGTACAAATAACCAAATACATAATCTGCTGGTGTCACAAATTCCAGCACAGCAACAACCGCGAATAAGCTGACAATTAACCAGCGTGAATTCAAGTGCGGCTGGTGAATTGCCAGTGTTTTTTTGATTCTCGATAAGCGATGCAACATCCAGTTTAGGTATACATGAGTGCCACTATCGCATTCTATTATAAGCCAAACTGTCAGCGTTTAGACTGCATCTATATCTACAAATATAGATTTTTAATTATCTCTAAACGCTTCTATAATTCTGAAAATATAAGCAACAGCATCAAAACGTCTAAACAGCAGTTTATACCTCTAGGCTGATTATCGAAAACTCTTTAAGTCAGTATAGTAATCATTAAAAGGAAAACACACTGTTTTCCTAGCAGCAGTCATTTATGAGCTTTGTAGAACCAAGCTTAATCCAAGTCCAAATCCAATTCAATAGTTGTTATTGTGGCACAGCTTTAGATAGTTTACAATTGCCTGATAACTGCCAATGCCTGGGGTTACTAAGAAATAAAATAGTAATTCTAGCCAGCGATCGCCCAACGATCTTTTGCGGAGACTACATTTTAGCAGTAGCATTTTTTCAGCCTTCGCACCAGAACTAGAAGTTAAATTAAAGAAAACTCACCCCGTTTTGTGGTCTTCTTTTAGCAGCCCATTTCCAACGGAAGCAGCAGCTCAATCTAATCAGGACTTTTTTGCACAGTTATGTTGCAAGGATTAATTCAAATCACGCTAACGCTAATTATCTTAGCGATCGTCTCCCCTTTCTTCGGAAAGTATATGGCGAAGGTGTACATGGGAAAGCATACATTTCTCGATCCCATTGCCACCCCTATTGAACGAGCCATTTATACCGCTGGCGGCATCCATTCTCAAGATTCAATGACAGGTTGGCAGTATGCCCGCGCCTTGTTTTACAGCAATCTGGCGATGGGCATTTTTGTTTATTTAATCTTCGCACTTCAGGGATTACTACCTCTAAATCCTACCAACTTAGCAGCGCCAACTTGGGATACATCCCTGCACACTACTATTTCATTCCTCACGAACACCGACCAACAACATTACTCAGGCGAGACAACTTTTAGTTATTTATCTCAGTTAACACTGGGGTTTTTAATGTTTACCTCAGCCGCTACGGGTTTGGCAGTAGGGATTGCTTTTATCCGGGGATTAACTGGCAGACAACTTGGTAATTTTTACGTCGATTTAATTCAGTCTATCACCAGAATTTTACTACCAATTTCGATCGTTGGGGCAATACTTTTGATTGTTGCTGGTGTACCGGAAACTCTCGCGGGGCCCGCGACAGCTACAACCCTAGAGGGGGCAACTCAAATAATTGCTAGAGGGCCAGTTGCCCATTTTGAAATCATCAAGCAGCTAGGCGAGAATGGGGGAGGATTTTTTGCCATCAACTCCGCCCACCCATTTGAAAATCCCAATAATTTTACTAATCTACTGGAAACTCTAGCGATGGTTTCTATTCCAGCCGCCCTAATTCATACTTATGGCATTTTTGCCAACAACAGAAAACAGGGATGGCTGATTTTTTGGATGGTGTTCATTATCTATGTTGGACTGATTGGCATTGCAGCATTTAGTGAGTATAATGGCAACCCTCAAGTTAATAGTTTACTAGGTGGTATTCAGCAGCCAAATTTAGAAGGTAAAGAAGTTAGATTTGGCTGGGCGCAAACTGTTCTATGGGCTGTCACGACTACTGGCACTATGTGCGGTGCTGTCAATGGAATGCACGATTCACTGATGCCTCCAGGTGGCTTTGTTACTCTGTTTAACTTGTTTTTACAAATAGTTTGGGGCGGACAGGGAACTGGAACAGCTTACTTATTCGTCTTCTTGATTTTGAGCGTGTTTCTAACAGGTTTAATGGTGGGAAGAACGCCAGAGTTTTTAGGTAGGAAAATTGAAAAACGGGAGATTGTTTTAGCAAGCGTCGTGCTGCTAGTTCACCCGATCGCGATTTTAATTCCTGGCGCGATCGCGCTAGCTTTTCCGGATGGTTTGAGTGGTATTAGTAATCCGGGATTTCACGGAGTGTCGCAAGTAATTTATGAATATGCTTCTGCTGCTGCTAATAACGGATCTGGTTTTGAAGGACTAGCTGACAGCCAACCTGCATCTACAGGATTGTGGTGGAATTTAAGCACTTGTTTTAGTCTGTTGGCAGGTCGCTATATTCCGATTCTGAGTTTGCTGCTTTTAGCTGACAGCATGACTAATAAACAACCAGTACCCGAAACTACAGGAACTCTCAGAACGGATACACTTTTATTTACCAGTGTGACAGCCGGGGTGATTTTAATTTTGGGTGCGCTAACTTTCTTCCCAGTTTTGGCTTTAGGCCCAATAGCGGAAGGATATCAAATTAGCAGCGCTCAGTCGCAACCTGCATCTCAAACTGCACCCTCTACACCTCTAGCAACGCCGACACCGCAGGAAGCAATCCCTAATTAGCCATTAGCAATACTCCCAAATCCACGCATCCAAAATCTCAAATTCTTATGATTTCCACTCCCTCTGATTCTAAAGATCCACGTCGCGCTGGAGGCCCGCGCGAGGGTCGCCGACATACGCCAAAAGTAAATACTCAGGGGCTTTACCAAAGAGCGTTCAAAGATGCTTTCGCGAAGTTAAACCCGCGAATTATGCTGAAAAACCCTGTCATGTTTATTGTTTGGGTCGGCACAATTATCGCGGCATTACTAACAGTAGATCCAACTTTATTTGGTAAAGTCCCAGGTGAAAATCAGCGATTATTCAATGGTTTAGTAACAGCAATTCTGTTCTTTACGATCCTTTTTGCTAATTTTGCGGAAGCTGTGGCCGAAGGACGGGGGAAGGCGCAAGCAGACGCGCTGCGATCGACGAAATCAGAAACAACTGCCCGCAAAATTTTACCTGACGGCACAACTCAGGAGGTAAGTTCTACATCTCTGAGACGCGGCGACACGATCAAAGTGATTTCAGGCGATATCATTCCTGCTGATGCGGAAGTGATTGCAGGCGTGGCCTCTGTGGACGAATCTGCGATCACTGGGGAATCTGCGCCTGTACTCAAGGAACCGGGTTCAGATGTGGCGAGCTCGGTTACTGGCGGTACTCGCATCATTTCTGACGAGCTCACGTTACGGGTGAGTGCCGATCCCGGTAAAGGCTTTCTCGATCGCATGATCGCGCTGGTGGAGGGTGCGGAAAGGACAAAAACGCCGAACGAAATTGCCCTGACGGTGTTGCTAGCGGTGCTAACAGAGGTGTTTTTGATTGTGGTGGCAACGATTCCGCCTGTGGGAAACTACGTGAAAACGCCTGTGGGGGTGGTGACGCTGATCTCGCTGCTGGTGGCGCTGATTCCCACAACGATCGGGGGATTGCTGAGTGCGATCGGGATTGCGGGAATGGATCGGGTAGCTCAGTTTAACGTTGTAGCGACCTCTGGGCGAGCGGTGGAGGCCTGCGGCGATGTAAATACGCTGATTTTGGACAAAACGGGGACGATCACGCTGGGAAACCGTTTGGCAGAGGAGTTTATCCCTGTTAACGGTCACTCTTTGGAGGAGGTGGCGAAGGTGGCGATCGCAGCTAGCGTGTTTGACGAAACGCCGGAAGGGAAATCAATCGTGCGTTTGGCCCAGAAACTCGGCGCTAGCGTGGATTTTGACCGCGAACAGGCGGCAGGGATTGAGTTTTCGGCGAAAACGCGGATGAGTGGCACGGATCTACCCGATCGCAGCGAGGTTCGCAAGGGGGCGGTGGATGCGATTAAGGGGTTTGTGCGATCGCGCCGTGGCAATTTGCCAGCAGACTTGGATACCGCTTACGAACGAGTTTCACGTCTGGGAGGCACGCCTTTAGCGGTTTGTCAAGATAACGATGTCTACGGCATTATCTATCTGAAAGATATTATTAAACCAGGAATTCGCGATCGCTTTGACCAGTTACGGCGAATGGGAGTTCGCACGATTATGTTAACAGGTGATAACCGGATTACCGCACAAGTAATTGCTGAAGAAGCAGGCGTTGATGACTTCATCGCGGAAGCCACCCCGGAGGATAAAATTGAAGTAATTCGCAAGCAACAAGCAGAGGGCAAATTAGTAGCAATGACGGGGGATGGAACCAACGATGCACCTGCATTAGCACAGGCAAATGTCGGGGTAGCAATGAATTCTGGAACCCAGGCTGCGAAGGAAGCAGCGAATATGGTGGATTTAGATTCTGATCCCACAAAGCTGATAGATTTGGTGACAATTGGTAAGCAGTTGTTAATTACTCGCGGCGCACTGACTACATTTTCCCTAGCGAATGACATTGCTAAATATTTTGCGATTATTCCCGCAATGTTTGCACCTGTTGGCGCTCTGAACATCATGGGTTTGGCGAGCGGGCAGTCTGCGGTTTTATCAGCCTTGATTTACAATGCTTTGATTATTCCAGCTTTGATTCCGCTAGCGCTAACTGGGGTGAAGTTTCGACCATTGAGCGCGAATCAGTTGTTACAGCGCAATATTTTGATCTACGGATTGGGGGGTGTTGTTGCGCCATTTATAGGTATCAAAATTCTTGATATCTTCATTTCTGCCATTGGGTTAGCTTGATGAATTTAGCAACGGTAATGTACAATATTTAACAGGTGTCCACTGACCACTTAGCCATTGAAAATCACCTATGAATTCTCTAGTTTTGGAAAAACCAATCATTGAAAGTAACCAGTGCTTAACCCTATCTAATGTTAGTTGGGAGAAATTTGAAGAAATAAAAGCAGCTTTAGATGGTATACCAGGCGTGCGCTTAGTTTACCTTGACGGAACTTTAGATATTACGACTCCACTTTCTGAGGAACACGAAGAGGGTAAAACC
>DATGYA010000272.1:0-3356 GCA_035298405.1 Kamptonema sp.
ACGGAAACTATTTCTTCGATATTTTCCACTCCCCGCGTGCCTTCAACGTGAACGATCACTAAAGATTCCTCGTTCAGTTTATCTGTGATTTGCGTACCCGCAGAGGTGTATAAGCCAGCACGAGTATTGAAAGAAAGCCCACGGGAACCAAGGGGACTATATTTAGAATTCCTGACAACTGCTTCGGCATCTTCCTTGGTTTCTATTTGCGGTACTTGCACCCCTGCACTGCCAATATCAAGGGCGCGTTGGATTTGGGGCGGGTCATTTTTGCGGACGCGGACGACGGGTGCTAATCCCACGCAATCGGCTGCCCGACAAAGGTCTTCCGCTGCTAGGGTATGCAGGGGCCCGTGTTCCATGTCTATCACTGCAAAGTCAAATCCTGCCAGTCCGCAGATTTCGATAAATGCAGGATAAGCGCAGTTGATAAAAGGGCCAATGACTACTTCGCCCTGTTTGAGTTTTCGTTTCAGTTGGTTGTCACGCATTGGTTAGTGTTAAGCTGTTCCCATCTAGGCAAGGAAATCTTGATAAAAAACCTCTAGTGTCGATAACTTTCCGCCTAGACTTGACCTATTCTAGGGGTTAAGTAGGCTAGCCATCTTTACTCCCATGCCCTTGATAATCGTTGTAGCAGATGACGACTTGGCAATACGTCTATTTGTCAGTGAATACTTGGAGATGTATGGCTACTCAGTGATTACTGCTGAGGATGGTGTTGAAGCGTTGGAATTCGTTGAAACTTATCGTCCTCACTTGTTAGTCACTGACATTATGATGCCTCGAATGGACGGTTATGAACTGGTACGGCAAGTTCGTCAGCGTCCTGAATTTCGCTTGCTACCTGTAATTTTATTAACCGAACGAAGAAGTACGGAAGAACGCATTCGCGGTTATGAATTAGGATGCGATCACTATTTGCCTAAACCTTTTGAAATTAACGAACTGGGGGCAATAATTCGCAACTTGTTGGAACGACAGATAGTTCAATCTGAATTGTTGGTTAGAAAGCAGGAACAGACAAAATCTACTACGCTGCTTAGTACGCCGAAAACAATTTTAAAGGGCTGCAAGTTGAGTAAGCGAGAACAGGAAGTACTGGATTTAATTACTCATGGTCTATCTAATGCCGAAATTGGCGATCGTCTCCATTTGAGCGCTAGAACAATTGAAAAGTATGTCAGTAGTCTCCTAAGAAAAACTACTACTAGTAACCGAGCCGAATTAGTGCGTATTGCGATGGAACAACATTTAGTTGAATAGTTATTAATTGATAAATGGTAATTGACGATCGGGGTAAAATATAGTATGAGTTATCAATTAAAAAATATAATTAATACTTCCAGTTACCCCATCATCAATTTTGACCGAAAATAATGGGATACAAGCCCCGCGCTTCTAGCACGGCTTTATGCTATTATAGCATTTGATACCAAGAAAACCAGTATCAAACGTGTTTATCTACGAGTACAAAGTCAATCTAAAACCACTACAAATATTAGCCATTAACGAAGCAATTAGGACATCTCAGTTTGTCCGAAATAAAGTGCTTCGTTACTGGATGGATAATCGTGGTATTGGCAAGACAGAGATGTTTAGATATAACACGCTGCTGAGAAAAGAGTTTAAGTTTGTCGAAGAATTAAACTCCCACGCCTGTCAAACTGCTGTTGAGCGAGTTCTCAAAGCGATTAATCGTTTTTATGATAATTGCCAAAAGCAGATTCCCGGCAAAAAAGGGTATCCAAGGTTTAAGAAAAATACTCGTTCTGTTGAATATAAAGTTAGTGGCTGGAAACTATCAGAAAACCGAAAACATATTACTTTCACAGACAAGAAAGGAATAGGGACTCTTAAACTGATCGGGACTAGAGACTTAAACTTCTACCAACTAGAACAAATTAAACGAGTTAGAATTGTGCGCCGTGCTGACGGGTATTACGTGCAGTTCTCGGTACAATTAGACCCCAGAGATACAGTCAAACCATTAACTCCTAGTCAAAAAGCGGTAGGTGTTGATGTGGGTATCAAGTATTTCTTAGCGGATAGTCAAGGAAACATTGAACCCAATCCACAGTTTTACCGCGCCGGAGAAAAGCAACTTAATCGACTGAATCGGAGAAAGTCTAAAAAGTACAAGAAAGGTCAGTCACAGTCTCGGAATTATCACAAGGCTAGCCGTCGATATGCCCGTAAACATTTAAAAGTAAGTAGGCAGCGAGAAGAGTTTGTCAAGAGAGTGGCACTCCGCTTAATCAAGTCTAACGACTTAGTAGCTTATGAAGAATTAAATGTTAAAGGTATGGTGAAAAATCGATATCTAGCGAAGTCGCTCCTGGATGCAGGATGGTCGAAGTTTCGCTCATGGTTAGATTATTTTGGTTATAAGTACGGGAAAATAACTATTGCTGTTGCTCCTCATAACACTAGTCAAAATTGCTCTAGCTGTGGCGAAAAAGTGCAGAAGTCTCTATCAACTAGAACTCATATTTGCCATCATTGTGGATTCACTGAAGATAGAGACATAAATGCTGCTATTAACATCTTGCAGAAGGGACTAAGTACCGTTGGGCAAACGGGATCTGATAAGCTTGGGGAGTTCGATTCTCTAGCTTCGTTGGAGCAATCCTGCGGGGTTACGATTGGACTGTGAACCAAGAATCCTCGCCGTTCTACGGCGATGGAGTGTCAATTACCAATCTTTAGTGTTTTACGGTTAAAAGTTAATTTTTGACAATGTATTCTAGTAGACCTTCACAGGCATCTAATAATATGTCAATTACTTGGTTAAATCCTTCTGGCCCACCATAGTAAGGGTCTGGTACTTCTTTAATGTGATGACGAGTGCAAAAGTCACACATTAGACGTACTTTGTCTCGATACTTACCATTGGGATCGAGGTAAAGGATGTTTTGATAATTTTCCCGATCCATCGCCAAAATTAAATCAAATTCCTCAAAATCTGCCTTTGTGAACTGACGGGCTTTTCCTTCTAGCTTAATTCCTCTCATTTGTGCTGCCGCAGTCATGCGTCTGTCTGGGGAACTGCCAATATGATAGCTAGAAGTGCCAGCAGAGTCGCAAATAATGCGATCGCTTAACCCTTCTCGTTCGATGAGATGTTTCATGATATTCTCTGCCGATGGCGATCGACAAATGTTACCCAAGCAGACAAATAATAATTTGTAAGTCATCAGAAACTCAGTAAATCAGCTTTGCTTGTATATCTTACAAAAAAAGTCAGCTTCTGTTCAGCCAAATCGCTTTTAAACCTGCTGCTTTTGCTCCTTGATAATCTTCTTTGTAACTATCACCGATATGCCAAGCTGCGTCGGCTGGACAGCAATGCTTTT
>DATGYA010000273.1:0-3205 GCA_035298405.1 Kamptonema sp.
GTAGCAATATTAAGCTGAATCGAACCAGTATTACCGCTATAACCATCAACAGCAATTTGATAGGTAGTCCCGGCTGTCGCATTCAGGTTAATCAGGCTAGTGTAATTTCCTCCCTTATCATCATCAAAGGCAATCAAATTGAGGTTATTAACCGCAGAGCCTGTGAAAATGGACAAGTAAGTATCGAAATTACTGTTTTTGGTGTCAATAGTAAAAGTCCCGCTACTAGGTGCTGTCCAAGACCACCACACCGAGTTAATTGTCCCGTTTTGGGTAGGTTCGCCTACTTCTGAAGTGGCTCCAATATTTGAGCCTGTTCTACTCACAGGTACGCCAGTTAGTACAATCCGATTAGCGAAATTATCATTCACCACACTAGAGCCGAGCGTGGTAAAATTCCAAGTGCTATTTCCGGTAATGCCAGCATAATTGTTGCCCGAAATATCTTGAATTGCACCGTTGGCAATTTCCACGTAGTATTCTGTGTTTGACCCTAAATCTGCTGTGGGGTTAATGGTGAGTTGACTGCCACTGAGGGTGATATTAGAAGCAGTTACGGCGATGGTTTCTACTATCGAGTTATCAGAGAGTTTCTTGATGACAATATTGCCACTGCCTTTTTTAATGGCTTCGCTGAAGTTTACAACTAAGTTAGCACCAACGGCAACTCCTGTGGCATTATCGGCGGGAGTGAAACTGCTGGCTGTGGGTGGGGTTGTATCCGTAATATTAAGTTGAATTGAACCCGTATTACTGCTGTAACCATCCACAGCAATTTGATAGGTTGTCCCGGCTATTGCATTAAGGTTAATCAGGCTAGTTAAATTCCCTCCCCCATCATCATCAGAGGCAATTAGGCTGAGGTTGTTAAGCGCAGAGCCTGTGAAAAGGGACAAGTAAGTATCGAAATTACTGTTTTTGGTGTCAATAGTAAAAGTCCCGCTACTCGGTGCAGTCCAAGACCACCACACCGAGTTAATTGTCCCGTTTTGGGTAGGTTCGCCTACTTCTGAGGTGGCTCCAATGTTTGAGCCTGTTCTACTCACAGGCACGCCAGTGAGTACGATCCGATTAGCGAAATTATCATTCACCACACTAGAGCCGAGCGTGGTAAAATTCCAAGTGCTATTTCCGGTAATACCAGCATAGTTGTTACCCGCCAGGTCTTTAATCGCACCGTTAGCGATTTCCACATAGTAATCTGTACCTTGTGCTAAATCGGCTGTGGGATTAATCGTAAGTTGAGTGCCACTGACAGTAATATTCGCCGCCGTTACGGCGATGGTTTCTACTATCGAGTTATCAGAGAGTTTCTTGATAACAATATTACCAGTAGTCCCTTTTTGGATGGCTTCACTGAAGTTGACCACCAAGTTAGAAGCAACGGCAACCCCTGTGGCATTATCAGCAGGGGTGAAACTGCTTGCTGTCGGCGGGGTTGTATCGCCAGACGAGACTGTACCACTAATGGTATATTGACCGACCCGTCCGTACTGACCATTACTTTTAATCGAGACAAAATAAGTACCAGCACTGACTGATGTATTGAGGTTAGCGAACAGGTTGCTACTCGGATTACTCGAAGCAATAACAGTACCACTGCTATTGATGAGTTCCGCTAAGATATCAAGATTTGGCCCGTATTGGGCGGGATTAATCGTGAAATTAACTGGCCCTGCACCCGCTTGGAATGAAAATACATCAATGTCTGAGGTTTGCGTAATTACACCAGAACCAGTTAAATTTGTTGTACCTGACAAAGCAGTGGCTGAAGAGATAGTATTTCCATGATCGTCATTTCGATAACCGCCAAAACCATTACTAGAGGACGAGATGATACTCATATCATCTTGGTAACTGGTTGCGCCTGAGCTACTGGTTCCATTATGCCAAGTGGTTAGGTTTTGGTAGTAGCTCTCACCCATGATGGGTGCCCATCCCGTGTCACCACTACCGGAACCCGGATTGTACCCCTGATTTAGCGGATTACCATAGGCATCATAGGTAGTCTGATGTTGCAATCCCAAACTGTGACCAACTTCGTGGGAAATAGCTTCTGCTATAGGCTTAGCAGCATCATTATAATTCACCAGATTGTCTTCAAATACAAAAACAGGTGTATCGTTGTTCCATTGCCATGAAGTCGGATAAGCAACCCCTCCTGCTGGAGACCTAAACCACTGATCCCAACTTCCACCAATGACAACTCGAATATTAAAGGGTGCGTTCAAGTTCCCAGGATCGATAGTGGTTACATCAACATTGAAGGGTGCATAGTCCTCGGTAACTCGCTTCCATATTTGTTCTATGCTGGCAACTTCTGTTGCAGAAAAGGTTGTGGTATCAGCATCAATACTGTAGGCAGGAGTGACAATATTTGCGGGCCCATTAGTATTCCATAATGTTCCAGAAGTCGTGTGTCCATTAAAATCTAGGAATATTTTTGATGTTGCACTGGGGTTACTACTGATGAGTGGAAGTGAGGCCAGTGGAACCGTTGGACCAAGTACAGGAGCAGGAGCTATGGGATATTGGTTAATCACCAGGCTGCGACAACCCTCACAGCTACAGGCTGTTAGGTGATTTTTTAGGTTTAATGTATTCTCCAGGTTGTTCCCTAGTAAGCTACTAACATTGTTGTTTTCTGCTAGCAGATTGGTTGTTGGACTCGCACTAGCGGTGGGATAGGGAATGTTACCAGAGGTTGATAAATTCTTGCGATCGGGCAATAGTGTGTCAAACATCGTATTTTTTCCTTTTTTTAGGGGGTGGAGGTTAATTTTGTCTTGCGTGTAAAAATGCACGCGAGTTCAACTTAATGAACAAAAGTTGAGAAAATCGTTAAACTCGCTTAACTTTCCGCCGCTATTTATCTATCAGAAGTGCGCCGGATTTTTTATGCGTTTTGTAATGAAACTTTACATTGAGTGTTTAATAACGAGTAGGAAATGGTATCGTTAGACATTTATTTTCATCCCGTGAAAGTGTTGCCTGTAACCAATTTCCATACCTGAAGGCAAAAAGACGTAGTTTTTTATACTTTAATAATTCAGTATAATTTCGTATAATACACAAAAACATAAGCCAGTACATCAGTAATATCTCTGAAAAGTTTAATCCAATTGGATGAATAACTAAGTATATTTACGTATAATCCTTATAATCCTGAAAAAGGGAGAATAAGCGATCGCTCGTCCCCCTTTTT
>DATGYA010000274.1:0-1814 GCA_035298405.1 Kamptonema sp.
AAATCGAAGCTTTTAAAGCAGAAGGTAAGCCCCAAGAAGCAATCGATATCGGGCTGGAAGTGCTGAAGCTTTTGGGAATAATGTTTCCCCAAAAGCCGAATCAATCTCATATTCGGAGAGGATTAGCAGAAGCAAAGTTAGCGATAGGTTCTAAGCGAATTGAAGACTTAATCGATTTGCCACAAATGACGGATAAAATCAATTTAACAGTAATACGTATCCTGTCGAGATTATTTCCTCCTGCCTATAACGCTGCTCCGGCAATGGTGCCTTTAATAGTATCTAAACAAGTCTATTTATCGGTAGAATATGGTAACACTTCTAGTTCATGCTTTGCTTATGCTGTTTATGGGATGGTTTTGAGCGGGATATCAGCAGATGCGGAAATTGGCTATCAATTTGGTCAATTAGCATTAAGTTTATTGTCGCACTTCAATGCTAAAGAATTTAAAGCTAAGACATTGGTAGCAGTTAATTTTGCCGTCAAGCATTGGAAAGATGATCTCAAAGAAACTTTAAAACCTTTGCTAGATGCTTATTCTAGCGGGCTAGAAACCGGAGATTTAGAATATACTGGGGCAGCGGCAGCCGATTATTGCATTTATGCCTTTCTCGCAGGTAAAGAACTAGCTGAGTTAAAAGCAGAAACCGCTGCCTATAGCCACGCCTTGACTCAAATCAGGCAAGAAAGATTCGCGAGTATTTCAAAACTTTTCCAGCAGGCAATTTTGAATTTAATGGGAGAAGTCGAAAAGCCCTATCAACTCATCGGTGCAGCCTATAATGAAGAAATTATGCTGCCGCTTCACTCCTCAGCTAATGATATTACCGCAATTGCCTTGCTGCATTTTTTCAAGCTTAACTTATGTTATCTATTTGGGGAGTACGATCGTGCTATTCAAAATGCAGAAAGTGGGGAAAAAGTCCTGGGAGGAATAGCAGGGTCAGCGATTATTCCTGTATTCTATTTGTACGATTCTTTAGCAAGGATTGCGGTGGATGATGGCGCTCAGAATTCCGAAGCAAGAAAGCAGATGGTTAGCAGAATTAGAGCTAACCAGAAAAAGATGAAGAAATGGGCAGAAAAAGCTCCTATGAATTATTTGCATAAGTTTTATTTAGTAGAAGCAGAACGCGATCGAATTTTTGGTCAAAATGTTAAAGCAATGGATTTGTACGACCAAGCTATTGCTTTAGCTAAAGAAAATGATTATCTTAATGAAGAGGCGATCGCGCAGGAACTAGCAGCTAAATTTTACTTAGCAAAAGGCAAAATTAAAATTGCTCAAGCCTATATGCTAGATGCCCGCTATTGCTACTTGAGATGGGGAGCATCTAGCAAAGTCAAACATTTAGATAAAACCTATCCCCAGTTGCTTGCGGCTCCAATCAAATCGGGAATTACAACAACAAAAATTACTGCTTCAATGACAAGTAGTGGCTCAGATTCAAATTTGGATTTGGCTTCTGTGGTGAAAGCATCGCAAGCGATCGCGGGGGAAATATTCCTAGAGAATTTATTGGCTAAATTGATGAAAATAGCCATAGAAAATGCTGGAGCACAAAAAGGCTTTCTTCTACTGCCAAATAGCGAACAGCCGGGGATTTCGGTATGGCGGATTTAAGCGGCAAAAGTGGGAGATCGCGACGTAGAAGTTTTACAATCAATTCCCATCGAAAATTATGAACACTTACCCATTTCGATGATAAATTATGTAGCGCGATCGCAGTCTGATGTCGTTTTAAGTGATGCTGCTATTGAGGGACTATTTACCACAGATACTTATATTACCTTGAATCAGCCCAAGTCGGTC
>DATGYA010000275.1:0-2177 GCA_035298405.1 Kamptonema sp.
ACCGGAAGTGGGCAAAGTCACTGCTTCATTTGGAGTTGCCTTGCGTCAACCGGACGAGGATATAGTTGAGCTATTTGCCAGAGCCGATCGAGCATTATATCGGGCTAAAGGGTACGGGCGGAATCAAGTAATCGCAGCCTAGTAAGTTGTTTAGCATTTTCGGGACTTTCGCATTCAACTAAATAAACTGGGTTTTTTACCGAATTTCTAGGCTGCGCGAAATATTTTCCTAAAAAACCCGGTTTCTTTGCCTTCATGCGAAAGTCCTATAATATATAAATTGAGTAGGCTATATCCCCTAACTTTCTGTTTTTTCATACTTAAGATTTAGAGTCTCAGTTGTCGCATACTCTTTCTCTAAATCAAGGAGTTTCTGTTTACGGGAAACTCCCCAGCGATATCCTCCAACTCCCCCACTTTTAGGAACAACTCGATGACAAGGAACAATCAATGCAACTGGATTGGTTGCACAAGCGCGTGCTACAGCGCGTACTGACTTTGGCTGTCCAATAGCATCAGCAATATCACTATAAGTAACTGTTGTACCAGCAGGAATTGCCTGTAAAGCATTCCAAACTTGCAATTGAAATGCTGTAGCTTTCACGTCGCAGGGAAGATTCGGCAAAGGTAAACTACCGCTCAGATAATCTATTAAAGATTGCATCCATTGACACAATTCTGGATCGGCTTTTTCCAGGTAAGCATTGCTGAATTCCCGTTGCAATTCGCTTTCAAGTTCTGCTGCATTATTTCCCAGGCGAATGTTACAAATTCCGCGCTTAGTTGCTGCCACAATTATAAAACCGAGAGGAGAATTAGCGATCGCATAACGTATTTCTTCACCGGAACCAAGGCATTTATAATTATTAGGAGTCATGCCGAGTTTTTTTGCTGCTTTTTCATATAATCTACTACTAGAGCCGTAGCCGACTTCGTAGAGGGTTGGTGCGATTTCTTCTCCCTGTCTGAGATGTTCTTTTAAACGTTTAATCCGCAGGGAATCGGCATATTGAAAAGGGGAAACTCCGACTATTTGTTTGAATATTCGCTGTAAGTGAGTGGGACTCATGGCGACGCGATCGCCTATTTCTGATAAGGTGGGTATGCGATCGCACTCTCCCTCGATATAACGACAGGCTGCAATTACCTTGTCTCTGGCGGGATTGTCAACAGTCGCATTTTGTGGCTGACAGCGCTTGCAGGGACGAAAACCTTGATTTTCTGCGGTTTCTGGTGAGTTAAAAAAAGTAACTTGGCTGCGGTTGGGTTTGCGGCTGGGACAGGTTGGACGGCAATAAATGTTTGTCGATCGCACGCCGTAGAATAATTTACCATCAAAGTTGGTGTCTCGATTCAGGATTGCTTGCCAAAGGGTTTCTTCAGAAAGAGATAAAATTTGCTGTGCTGATGCGTGCATAAATATTAAAATTTAACTACATGACTTTAGCTTAAACATATTTTTAACTAGGTTCTATCCGATTCTTGCGATCGAATTAATTTCAAAAAAAGTAGGGACACAGTGGCCCCTACCTTTTGTCTATGTTAGTGGTCAGCAATTTCTAATTGAATATTGCGACGACGGGGATAGTAGAAATGGAATGATACGGCTATCCCGTTTGATAAATTGCGGCAAGAATGAATTGCCCAAGGGGGAATAAATTTTAATTCCCAAGGATTAATATCTTCCGTTTTTAACGTGAAGAATGTGTCAGCAGATACATGATACACAGTATGGTTAATAGTACCAGATAATGGCACTACTAAAGCTTGGGATTCATAATGACTGTGCTTCCGCCAATTACTTGCAGGTAGCCAAATGCAAAACAGTGCTTCACAGGGAGGTATTGACAATATGGGGAGGTAAAAGTAATTGCCAGCCTCGGAGTAGCATAAGTTTTTTTCCAGGAAAGAAAGCACCAGCGGTGGCATTTTTGGTTTCAAAAATTCCAGGACTTCGGCTTTTTTGCGGTTGATGTTAGTAGTCATGGCTTTATTGCTTGTGGGTAAAGTTTGCGAAGTGAAATGTGGCTAAATAAGAGCTAGAAAATTGCTCTTATTTAGCTGTCAAAACTTTGATAAAAAGGCGCGATTACTTGGGTTCGCAAGTTTTAGAACCGTCTTGATCCGTCATCCGAGTGCAACTTGCTTTTCCTGTGGGAACATCTAGCAAGTTGAGC
>DATGYA010000276.1:0-2132 GCA_035298405.1 Kamptonema sp.
CGTTCCTTGCAAGTACAACGATTTGCAAGCTAAGGAAGCATCTCAAGAAATTATTCACCCAGTCGATAAAACTGAGATATACCCTTTTCTTCTTCGGGGGGGAATGCTTTTCTGTTTTCAGAATCTCAAAGACCCTAATGGTCCTTTTCACCAATTTGTAAACAATCAAAAGGTTGAGCGTTATGAGGTAAGCGAGTGGTGTGACGAACCAGAGCATCGGAAATGGTTTATTACTTTACTGAACCGCTCTTTAAATAAGCTTACAGGTCGCAAAGGTCTTTATCTGGATAAAATCCACCACCGATACTACTTTCATCCCCAAGAAGCTGATCAAACTTTAGAGGTTAACTATCGACCTCTCAATCAATCAACGGCAAGTAGAAAAGTGGTATGGCAACCCATTACTAAAAAAACTAAAGAACTCAAACCCTATTGGTATCATCTAGCAGTCGCTTTAAAATTTCACCAAGTGAGTAATGAACATTGGTGTCTCAGCATTCGCCCCGAAATGCGAGTAACGAAGGATGGTCTGCTCCCTATCAATTCCAAGAAAATTGGCAGCAGAGTTACACATAAAAAGTCCAGACAATTTAACTATGACTTATTGGGAGATGTCAACTTTTGGAGAGATTTTCTCAGTGACGGGCAACCTCGTATTATCCTCCCCTTTGGTCAAAAAGGTCAAAGTATTATAGTCTCCACTACTATGATGCAAGCAGAAATTGAATGGCCTGGCATTCCTGAAGAGTATGCGAAGCCTTTCAAAAATATAGAGTATCAAGAAGACCTCTTCAGTTGGGCTGCATTAGCACGCATTGAAAATGAGCCTAATGAAGAGAGCGATAGCTGGGACGATTGGGATAGCTACGAGGACGAATAGCAGGAGGAACACAGATGAGTGATGAGCATGACATTCCTAAAATAAGTTGTCAGTATTTAGGGGAGCCTCTGTTATGCTTTGCCGATGGCAAGCAACATATCGACCCCAAATTTGGAATCTTAAATTTTGGCCCTAAGTCGTACAGTCCAATAAGGGGTAGAAATAGCGAAGCTGACACCAGCCGCAAAGTAGCAGATCAAACCCTTACCAGCTAAGGATTTGAGCGTTCATCTCCTTTTTCACTCAACAATACCCTGGACAGTTTTTATAGAAACGGCTGAAACCATTATTCTACCGTTGGCGATCGCGACGATCTTGGAGTCCAAAACCAGCATTCTACCGTTGCATACTAAAAAGTGTCCGAAGTATTGGGGGATAGGATGGTAAAAATATACAATTCTGAAAAATTGGTACAATAAAAGGTCTTAGTAACTAAACACTAAAGGCTTATGTCTAAGAATTTTCCCACGATCAGCACTTCGAGTGAAATTATGGGTGGGACTCCTGTTTTTGTGGGCACTAGGGTTCCTGTGGAAACACTTTTTGACTATGTAGAGGCGGGAGAATCAATTGATGATTTTTTAGAGGGATTTCCCACTGTCACTAGGGAACAAGTAATTGCACTGTTGGAAGAGGCTAGAAAGCAATTAATCGGCTTGGTGGCGTAGGATGAAGATTCTCTTAGATGAGTGTATAGATCGCAGGTTGGCAAAAGAGTTTGTTAACTGTGATGTAAAAACAGTTCCACAGATGGGATGGGCAGGTATTAAAAATGGTCAACTGCTTGCTTTAGCAGAGGCAGAGTTTGATATTTTTATCACTGTCGATCGTAATTTGTCATTTCAGCAAAATTTACCACAGTTTAATATTGCTGTAGTTGTTTTGCAGGTATCCTCTAACCGCTTGGCAGATATGAAGCCAGTGGTGCCAAATGTTCTGGGTATTCTAGCTACAGTCACTAAAGGTAAAGCTACTGTTGTTAGTGAGTAGGATCTCTTGAATCTATCTAGAGTACGAGTCCTATTTTTAAAAGGCTAAAGCATCGTGTTATTCTACTAGAATACTAAGAACTGAAGAACATGATTAACCTTCAATATTTTTTGTCTAAATCACAGAAATGGAATATTTTTCTAAAAGAGCTAAAACTTGAAGACTACCCTTTGGAAGAATTGCAGATTTTTTACTATGGAAGTTTAGATATATACGGATATGAGAAAATTATGTTGGCGATAGCTTTAGATATGTCTTTAAT
>DATGYA010000277.1:0-2686 GCA_035298405.1 Kamptonema sp.
AAGTTAGTGTATCGGATTTTCTTGAAGCCCTTGGGCTTACCGAACGTAGTCAAGTAGCAGATGTTAAGTTGCGAGTATTACTAAAACTAGCTGAAGCAGCCGATACTTGGTTAGATTGGGATAATATGCCAGACGGAGAAGGCGCTGACGAGTTGATTGCTGCTATTTGCGAATATAGAGGTTTGCAGGATTGAAATCAATAATAGCGGGGTCTAGTGCTTTGCTATTAAAAAAGTCACGAAAACGACAGCAGTAAAACCATTAAAAAAGAGGACAAAATGAAACCAGTAACAAAACTAAGACTGTTTGAGTATGATTCCGGGAAATCGGTGTGGCTAATAGATCCATGCGAGATAATAAGTTCTCCTTACAGAAAACCGTTTGATGAAAAAGACGGATATAAAATATCTACTTCGTTTACAGTAGATGAAAGCTTTGGGGAATGTCTCAAAAAAACACTTCCATTCAAAAAGGAAACAACGCCAGGAGGATTTACCTATTATTGGTACGAATCCGGCGCAAAAACTTTAAATGAATTAGCTGAATTAACGGGACTGGTATAGCCCAGAATGATGTAGCAATAAGTTATTCACGAACTATAACGTACGTCATTGGCACAGTTTGATAACATTATATGACGCGCAAAAGTTAAAGTTTTGCGCGTTTTTTGATATAATTAACGTTAAGAGCGATCGCGCTAACGACTCGCTCTTAACTAAACACTCAACTCTGAAACGGAGAGTTAAATGTCTAAGCTAATGGTATCGTGGTTTGACCAATTTCCGAGCTTTGATGGCAACACTGTCGAAATCCGAGGGAAGGATGGCTACTTTTCTGCGACGGATATGAACCGCATTTTAGGAAAGCGTGTCGCGGAGTGGAGGAAAACTAGCTTTGCTAAGCGACTCCTAGCACGACTTAGTGAGAAGTCTGGAATGCCTATAGAGCAAAAGCTTCAGACTAGGGGTGAACAATCGTCCACCCCTGCAACAGCGCTGATTCAGTACGATACGGACGGCGATCAAAAGACCTGGCTCCATCCCTACGTGGCAATGAGCTACGCAATGAGTAACCCAGAGTTTCAGGCTGAAATTAATATGTGGGTTGTAGACTTGCTGACGCTTGGCACTGTCAATCCGCATATTTTGCTGTGGACTCAAGAGGAGTTCCAGCGGGGCTTGAAGTTTAACCGCGACGATATTAATGATATGTACAGCAGGTAATGCGTTGCCCGTCCCGCTCATCTTGGGGCGGGGTTAGCTTTTTATTTGCGTGATTTTGTGGATTACGCGCGATCGGAGATAGTAGAAAAATATTAAACTTACAGAGTGCGTTAACAGCCCTTTGTCATCGGCAGCCAACCCATACGAGAGGCGACTCATAAATACCGTGCTAAAAAAAACAGGAAAAAGATAATGTATTTGACTGCACCTGAACTTACAGCATACTGTGAACGCTTTCTGCAAGTCATTAAAGCAGGATTTGGGCAAGATAAGCAAGTTTGCGCCACCATATTTCAAGAGCAAACTAGAACTCCTCTACCTGTTCGCTTGGTAGCCATTTATCTTAACAAGCCCAACTCCGAGCCTATTGAGTTACACCCTATTAGCTCTTTTGATTTAATAAATAGTTTGAAAATTTTAAAGGAATTAGAGCCAGAATGGGAAAATGTAGAAATTGAAGATGCGTTCTATCGAGAAGAAGCTTATTTTTATGATTCAGTCGAATTGAATGGGGTGAAAATTCCTACTGTGTTTTTTGTGAAGCCTGACAATCCTTGTTATTGGGTTCCTTCTGTAGCTTCGGAAGACGCCAATCAAGTAGCCGCAGATATTTTTGAGGCAGGAAATGTGCAGGAAGCTCCGCAGTTATAACAGTTATCGAACACTGCTAATGTTTACCGCTTCAGCATCTGCGTCACCTGCTGACTAACCTGACCAAACACGCCCAACACTTGCGCCTCCGAGATACCCGCCTCAGCCTTGATATTAAAATTGTTGGCAACCGGAGTCACGGGCGCGGGTGTCGGCTTTCCGTTAAGCTGTTTGAGCACTCCAAGCATTTCTCGTTGATATCCCGTACTTTCCTCCTGCAACCTGATCAACGGGTTAACCTCTGGCTTAACTGAAATTTGCTGACGCTGCACGTTCATCTGAGCAATTAAGTTTTTCAACTCAGGCACTTTTGGTGGTGTTGCCGCCGTTTGCTCGATCGCCCCCAACAACGAAGCCGATCGTACTCCAGCCCCTTGAATATATCGCCTTAAGTCAGTAGTGGGTCTACCCGCTAGCGCATTCCGTTCCGCTTCGTCGCGCTGTCGGTTTACCTCGCGCATTTGGTTTTCTCGACTAATACGAGCCAACCGTTCCCGCTCTTCCGGCGTTAACCGTCCTGCCAGTTCGCGTTGCCGTAGCTTCCTCTCGTTCGGATCGACAATTGCTTCGATCGCCTGTGCTCGTGCCGCCCGTTCCTGAGTAGCTTGCTCGATCGACTGTGTTTCCCGTTTTAGTGCATTTTGCTCCTCTAGAACCCCTCGATTTTGTCCAACCATTTCTTTATTTGCGATCGCAAAAGCAACTTCTGCGACAGCAGATTCGGCAGCAGCACGGGCGGCGACAACATCTAGTCTGGCGGCTTCGACATCCGCATTACTGGCGTTGGGGTCGCGCTGCACTTTTTGTAAGGT
>DATGYA010000278.1:0-3020 GCA_035298405.1 Kamptonema sp.
TCGGCTTTGAAGTTAGGGTGCCGATAAAGTAAACTTTGCGCGGTCGTCCCTGTTTGACTGAGCTGATTAACGCTTCGTTGCCCAAAACCCCCAACTCTTTCCTGCAAGTTGACAGGCCAATATTACAAGCTTCAGCCAGATCCTCAGCCTCAAATCCAATCCCAGAATATTTTGATAAGTATCTTAAAATCGCCTGCTGTGTTGGGGTGAATCCACTTTCGATCGAATCGTCGGCGGCGACTCTGCCTGTGATTGTCCACGTCCAGGTCTGATCGGAATATTCGAGCACGTATCGCCCAGGTGCTCTAACTCTGGTTTTTTGGATATCTAGAAACAATGGCCCGGCTGGAGCATTCTTGTTTACCCGCTCCAGCTTCCAAACCTGATCGGCGGCATTAAAAATTGCTGTCGAGCCCCGGCACTCGCCAGCCCTATTACTGTGGTGTAACACCAGGAATGAGCAGTTAAATTCTTCTGCGATCGCTCGAAACCTCACCAACGGTCTAGCAAATTCTTGGTCGTTCTCACTAAATCTAGCGTTGGTGCTAACAGTTGTAAGACTGTCGATCACTACCAAAATCTTAGAGTCTGGGTGTAATTCTCTGAATTCATTCAGCATGGCTTTAAGTTTGCCGTACTGATTTATGTTCCAATTGTCATTAAATCTAAATCGGGCCCTAACTTCCTCTGGTTCGTCCAGATATCCTTGTTCGTCAATCATCTTGATATTGACGACTACGCCTTGATCGGTTTCGATAAACAACACACAGGTAGGAGTATCAACATCGTATCCACTCCAACTTTTACCAGCAATTAATGCCCGACAAATTGAGCTAACCAATCTAGTTTTCCCCACTCCACCCGCTGCATGAAGTACGGTTACGACTTTGTTTGGAATCCAGCCTCTAATCAGCCAATCAGTACTACTATCCGCAAATTTCTCAAAATACTCAGTTAGCCCGTATGTGAGCTTTTCTCCTTTTCTGTGGCGACTATCTAAGAATTTGGCGTGAAGATCCAGTAGTTCCTTTGTCGATCTAAACCCCCATTCTTTTGCTAATTCCTTTATCTTCAAGTCTTGATAGGCTGGATTCTCGTGCGCTTCAATTTTTTCGAGTTCCTTGCACAGCGCATTAAATCTAATTTCTGATTCGCTAGCAACAGCGCCATCATCTTTGACTCTGAACCCTTCAAGCGCTTCTGCTTCTGCCTTCAACCTGTCGAGCAAGTCGTCAACAGGGATATTTTGCTGTCCCAAAACTAAGGCATTATTGGCAAACTCTATTACAGAACGCTGTACAAATTTGTCGCGAATCAGTAACGCATAGGCATCTATATTGACTGCGCTAACTGTGCGTTCTGCTACCTGTGCAAGCTTATGCGATCCTCCCACTTCTTCCAAAAGTTTGTTCTCAGCTAGCCAGATGGTGACAGTCATCAAATCGATTGGCTTGTCTTGAGCGTGGAGCTGACGGAAAGCTCTGTAAATAATCTGATGGCTGATGATTATAAAGTGATCGGATTCTAGTTTTGTCTCCATCACTCTAGCCATTGCGCCAGGGTCGATTAAGATTCCACCGATTACCGCCTCTTCTGCTTCAATATTGCATGGAGTTGAGTAATCAACATCATAGAATCTGAGCGGTTTTTGTGGTAGAATAGCTATCATAAGTCTCCTGAATCTTTTGCTGGAATAAAGCCGAGTTGCCCTCGGCTTTTTGCTGTTAAACTAGAATGGAATTGGATCGTATTCTTCCTCTGTATCTAGTACCCGTCGGGCAACTATTTTTTGAGATTTCTGAGGATTTAACCCGTAGGCTGCTTTCACCCATTGAATATGCTGACGATCTGGGTAAAACGATGGAAGTGTGATGTAAAAGTGAAAATCAATTGTGGCAATTTTTTCTTGCGATTGTTCAATGTAACAACTATCCCAATCATTCCTGATTCCCAGGCTTAATTCCCAGAAAAAGCACGTTGTCTCAAGTCTCAATCTTATTGGATTCACTGGATTACCTCAAATTCAATTACCCAAACATTTGGATTCTTTCCCCAGGAACCCGCGCCGTTAATTCTTTCCCAAAGCATCTCAAACGCTCCAGAAGCTTTGGTTGCGTTGATTCCATCTACAAAGTGTCGGCCATTATCAAGCTGAATAATGCCTTCTGCGATGGCATCCTCCTCACAAATGCTATTTAATGGCTCTACCCAAGTATCTATAATCTTCAGTTCAAGCCGACAAGCTTCGCGAGGCATGAAGATTGATGGTTGCCAACATCCGGGGTTTGTAAAATCCTTTGGTACGGAGGCTTTGTAGACCAGTTCTTCGCCAACTTTGCAGAAGGTTTCTCTAACCCAAAGAGTGTCACCAATAACTCCATACGGGCATGGTTTGTCCGCTATTTTTGGGTGAAGGATTCGCCGTGTTTGCGTCTTCTCTCCTGCAAGAATTGCTCTCACCATCGCGCCAGAGAAAATGATGGGGCGGGAGCGGCTGGTTTTGACTTTTACTGCTGAAACCATCTTTCAATTACCTCATTGATTCTTCCCTTGAGTTTGCGGACGTGCTCGTTATTAGATTTGGCTGATTTAACGGCGTTCCTGAGCGCTTCATTGACCTCAAAATGTTTGAGGTAATGAGTTTTGGCACGCTGCTCATAAAATTCGTAATCGCTTTGAATTTTGTCGAGTAATTCACCAACCCACTCTTTAAACGGAGCGGTAGCATTTAATGCTGTGAATTCCTCCTCGACTCGCGCTAACTTTTCCTCAAGTTCTTTGATGTCCATTTAATCTTTCCTCCCATTTCCTTTTTCAGGTTTTCGATCGCCCTTGGTTTCCGCTTGGCCTTCGTAGGCGAAAAGCTGTTGGTTTTGGGTAAATAAATTCTCAATTTCGCGCCGACCGCTGCCTCTCTCTCCTTGACCCCTTTCTATGAGAATGCAGAGGACTGTGAGGAATAGCAGTAAGCAGCAGCCGAATCCGAGTAGAAATGATTTGTGTCGCATGATGGCAGGTTA
>DATGYA010000279.1:0-28163 GCA_035298405.1 Kamptonema sp.
ATCGCAACCTGCATAGAAATAATAGCTCACGGCTTCCTCAAGCTGTGACTGCAAAATTCGATCTAGAGATGTTGGAGTGGGAGCGAGATCGTCAGGGGGAAGCATGGACTTTTTCATAAAAAAACCTCGGTAAACGGGAAACAATTTGCTGCTGAGAAATTGCAAAAATGCTAGAGTAGCATTAAGATAGAAGCTCTACAATTAGCTTTCAGTGACCTTACAAGCAATAGAATGCGACTGATTGCTATTAGGGCAAGTCTGTAAATCTTCCTGAATCAAGCGATCTCGAACTATCTGACCAGACGGATCTGCTGCTTCTAACCCTATCCAGGCAGCAATTTTGTCCCTGTCAAAACCAAATTCCCGGCGATCGCCAACCTGCATGAGCGGACGACGAATCAATAGTGGGTCATCGATCATCAGAGTCAAAGCTGTTTCTGCATCCAATTGGGTTGGAATAATCTCCCCCGATTTAATCCGAGGCGCGGTATAATTAAACCATTCTGCAACTGGTAACTCTCCAAAAAATGGACGTAAAGTTTCAATTGTCCAGGGGACTGTCAACAAATTATGAGGTTCAACTGTATGTCCTGCTGCTTGCAATAAAGCTTTTTGCTTTGTATTATTTTTGCAGCCTGGTTTTTCGTAGAAAATAACAGTAGTCATTATGTTTCCTCCTCGATCGTGTTTATAACAACTGCCCGTATTAGAGCCTTCTGATTTCCTGAAACTATTGATTTTATTCCCTTCTTCCCCTCGCCCCTAGCTAGACAAAGCATTCCGAATTTGTTCCGCATAGCAAGTCAAGCTAGTCAGATTCTTTTGCAAATCAAACGAGCAAGGCTTCAATGCCAACGTGCCTAAATTTAATTCATCTTGAAATCGCTTAATCTTGTCGCGACAGGTGGCGACACTCCCGATAATTGAGTTTTCCAATAAATAGGTTTCATCAAAGCAAGTTGGTTGATTGGTAGACGGTTTTAGATGCTGGGTATTGCCATCATGTTTTAAACTACTAACATTTTTTGTCATCCGAGTTACAAACGAGCGAATAAAGGGTAAAGCTTCCTCAATTGCTTCCTCATCGGTGCGACTGACAAAAAAGAAACGAGACAGCACTAACTTCTCAGCACCCTTAGCATTAATGGCGCGATAGTGAGCTAGATTTGTCTTCAATCGAGCGAGAGAAAAGGGTGCGCCTCCCATCAAACCAAAGGAATGTAATGCCGCTTGCTCAATCGCATCTCGATCGCTCGTTGCTAGATAAACTGGAATCTGAGACTGTAAAGGTTTGGGATGAATAGTTAGGCGATGGCATTGGTAATACTTCCCTGCAAACGAAACCTCTGTCCCGTACAGCAACTTATCAACCAACTCCAATGCTTCTAACATCCGGTGGCGAGATTCGCTCATGGCAATGCCAAAATGTTGATTTTGTTCTGGAAACGGGCCACCTTTTGCTACTCCCAATAACAATCTGCCATTACACAAATGATCCAGGCTAGCGATTTCTTCTGCCACTGTCACCGGATTATGAAATGCCAGCAAAACAGCAGCAGATCCAAGTTGAATCCGGGATGTCACTCCTGCCAGATATGCCATCAATACTGTAATCGACGGGTTAATATGAAAATCGCTAAAGTGGTGTTCCGTAATCCACGCTTCCTCAAAACCCAAGGCTTCGGCATGGAGCACCAACGCATTCTGTTCTGCGATCGCTCGATGGGCATCCTGATAGGGATTTTCGTAGGTGCAAAAGAGTCCTGTTTTCACAATTTATCTCCAATTGTTTAGGGGTGGTAATCGTACAAAATGAATTATAAATAAGCTTCTTAGTTAACATTTTTCTGGTCTGGCGAAAAATAATAAAATATTTAATAATTTCAAAAAAACGCCGCTTATCAAAAACACCTTGAATTAATTTTTCTATCTCAGTCTGCCCTGTAAAAGGGTACTCTTCTCCGTTAACTGAGTGAATCGGAATCAACTTTTTCCATGAAGTTGTGAGTGTGCCAATACGAGACTGCACCCCATTAGAAAGTACCAGCAACTCATTAAAAGAGAAAAACTTGGGCAGGCGATCTTTATACTCTTGAAGCTGTAAATAAGCAGTTCGGAGCGACCATGACTCATCTCCCCCATGAAGACCGTGAAATATTGCTAAGGGTAATCCATTGATAAAGACAACCAAATCCAGACAATGTTGATAATCTGCCTCTACTACTGGGAAAGAGTGGATTACTAACCAGTCGTTGTTAAGCAAATTGAAGAAATCTATAAGTTGTAGGGTGACAGGTCTACCATCATCGGTCACTGAAGACTCAACTTGGATGCCATTCAACAATTGCAAATGCCATTGACGGTTTTGTTGCAGCATTGGCAGACTGCGAGTTGTTGTTAGCTGATGGAGGATAGACTCAATTTGCTGAGGGGTAACGGTGGGATTAATGCGCTGCATTGCCTGACAAAAGCGATCGCCTAGTATGCCGTTACAATAACTTCGCAAAACTGTTTGATGTTTTCCTGAGACAATATCTGATTGAACCAGAGCGGTGTAGCCCAGCACCTCAAACCATGTCAGCGTATGTTCTACAAGAGGTTCCATAGACCTAGAGCCGTTCAGCCAGGAAGTGACACGATCTCTAGTACGATTGGTTGTGTTTTGCGGCGATCGACTCATAGATTCCAGGAGGCCTAAATGGCAGTGCAGTCATCTTGTCACTTACCAACTATATTGGTATCAACCTGGATTCTGAATTAGGATTTAGCTAATTAAGGAGCTTGTCGCAAACTGTAGCCTGCTTACAGTCAACTTCTCAAATTTATTTTGGCTCAGGGTACGAGTATTTTTAGGGTAGGGTGTGAGTATTTTTGTAATATCAGTTACTAATACTTCTGTGCTTCCTGTTGCGCGTCTTCACTGTATTGGCGGTAAAGTGCAGTTCTGTTTACAGCCGTGTCATACCGTGGATGAGCGGGCGCTACTGCACCCATCAGCTCAGATGCTTGTTGCCACTTAGTTGCGATCGCTAACCAATCCTCACGAGTTTGGGCAGTTTTCCCGCTATCTGCGGCTTGTTGAGCCAGCCGCACCGCCTGTGCAAAACCGTCTGGAGATTGAGTTACGCTTGCAGATGCTGGTGTTTTCAGAACTGGACTCGGAGAAATAGTATAAGGCACTGCTTGGGGTCTGGCTTTAACAGTCTCTGAAGTTTGGGAGTTGAGCCAATTGTGCAGCACCAAACCCATCACAAGTAAGAATAAGCTTAAGCTGAGTCCGCCAACTATGCCCCGCTGAAATTGTTGATGTTCGCGCAGCAGAGATGATGAGGAAGTCTTGGTTAAAACAGGCTTCAGCGATTGAGTTTTGCGAATCCGAGTATCCTCTAAGAACCGCTTTATGAAGTTCGGCTTAGCCAGGATAATTTGTTTTGACCACAGCAGTTGATTTTCGGGATCTCGGCTAATTTCTTCAAGCCAGAGCAACTGCTGTTCTCTGACAATCCGGCTATTAATATTAACTCGGCGAATGTAGCGCGGTGAAATTCCTTCGAGAATCTGTCGAATGCGCTCCACCAAGGTAGACTGTTCGAGCTGATCGACTTTTGCCGCCTCGCATAGCAATTGCAAAACGCCATCTGTAAACACAGCTCTAGTTCTGACACCGACTTCTGCTAACTTTTCATTAAGCACTTGAATAATCGCTGCCACACTACCCTGACGAGCTTGTATAGTTATGCGATCGACGGGAGCTACCATTTTGGGTTCACCAACCAATTTATAGTTAAGTCGGACGACGGTATTTATGTGATTTTTCATGTATAGTATCAGATAACACGGACTTTAGTGTTGCTTCAGCCTCAGCGATCGCACTTCAGGATCTCTGTACACTCTTAAGTCGCTACCATAGAGGAAAGATCCAAAACACCTCAACAGAAACAGAAAACTAACTATGGGCAAAGTAATTCGCGGTCAAATTTTTGTTCTAGATGACAATATTGACACCGATCAAATCATCCCTGCTGAATACCTGACTTTGGTTCCCTCAAAGCCGGATGAGTACGAGAAACTGGGAAGCTACGCTCTAGTTGGATTACCCGATCGCTACGGCAAGTTCATACAACCACCCCAAATAAAAACAGAGTACCCAATTATTGTTGCTGGGGAAAACTTTGGCTGTGGTTCTTCGCGGGAACACGCCCCGATCGCATTGGGGGCTGCTGGCGTTCAAGCAGTAGTAGCTCAATCTTACGCCCGGATTTTCTTTCGCAATTGCTCTGCTACAGGCGAGTTGTACCCTTGGGAATCTGTGGATCGGCTGTGCGATTTATTTGCTACAGGCCAAGAAGTTACTATTGATTCCGAACAAAATCAAATCATCAATCATACTCTCGGTAAAACTTACCAACTTAAGCCTTTAGGGGATGTAGGGCCCGTGATTGATGCAGGTGGGCTTTTTGACTACGCTCGCCTCACAGGAATGATTGCAACTCGCTAATAGTTAACAGTTAACTGTTAACTGTTAACAGTTAACTGTTAACTGTTAACTGTTAAGATGCACCCTACTAATTGTGCCACTAATGAATGAACTAAAAGCTGATGTCTTAGTAGTTGGAGGTGGCACTGGTGGTACTGTCGCCGCAGTGCAAGCGGCTCGACGAGGTGCTAAAACAATTTTAATCAGTGAATTTCCTTGGTTAGGAGGAATGCTAACAACAGCAGGTGTTTCGGCACCAGATGGCAATGAATTAGTAGCATTTCAAACTGGTTTATGGGGTGCGTTTCTTAGGGAACTTCAGCAGAGACAACCCGGAGGTTTAGATCGTGCTTGGGTTAGCTTTTTTACTTATGAGCCTCGCATTGGTGCGGAAATTTTTGTAGATTGGGTGAAGTCTCTGCCAAACTTGTATTGGATTGCTGGACAAACACCTAAAGAAGTGTTAAAAGCAGGTAATAAAATTGTTGGCGTTTGCTTTGAAGATTTTATCGTTCGTGCTCAAATAACTCTCGATGCGACAGAGTTGGGAGACTTACTCGCAATAGCTGAAGTTCCCTATCGATGGGGTTGGGAATTCCAAGCTGAATGGGGCGAACCCAGTGCACCAATTTCTGCTAATAATCTCACCGAAAGATATCCTGTACAAGCACCTACTTGGGTTGTGGTTATGCAAGATTTCGGGGCGGGTGCGATAGCGCCGGAAATTCCTGCGCCCCCAACAGATAATCCGAGTCAATTTGTAGGTGCTTGGGATAACTATAGCCCAGAGCAATTTCTCAATTATGGCCGACTCCCTGGCAGGAGGTTTATGATTAACTGGCCGCTGCGAGGAAATGACTATGGCGAAGGAGTTAATCGCTTAATAGAATCTGAATCTTCGCGCCGTGAATTTCTCCAAGAAAGTTTGTGGCACAGCCAAAGTTTTGCTCGTTTTATTCAAAGTCAATTAGGCGATCGCTACGGTTTAGCTCAGGATGTTTTCCCGGTTTCCAAGATTATAAAAGGGAAAAATGGGGAGCAATTTGCTAATTCCCATTCTGCCTTTGCGCTGCATCCTTACTATCGAGAAAGCCGCCGTTTGCAGGGGTTGACTACAATTAGGGAACAGGATATTTTGCCTTTGGTTTCTGGTTCCGTAGCTGCTTTACCAGTTAATACTGAGGGAAAATGCACGGCGATCGCGATCGCGAATTACGCTAACGATCACCACTACACCTGTGGCAGTCTCCCTCTACAACCCAAATCCCGACTCTGGGGTGGCCGTTGGACGGGAACGCCATTTGCTATTCCCTATAGCTGCCTAATTCCCGCTGAAATAGATGGTTTGCTCGCGTGCGAAAAAAATATATCTGTCTCTCATATCGCTAACGGTGCAACTCGTTTGCAACCCGTAGTTATGGGCATTGGACAAGCGGCAGGGATGGCGGCAGCACTATGTGCCGAAATGAACATTCAGCCGAGGGATTTGCCTGTGAGAGTCTTACAAGAAGCACTGTTGCAAGATTCAATGGCTCCAGCCGCGATCGTTCCCCTCTTTAATTTGACTCCTAACCGCCCAGATTGGCTCTATTGGCAACGCTACTACCTCGATCGCCCAGACGAGTATCCTGCTAGCGGAGATTGCCCTGGAGGGGGAGAGGAGACTGGGAGAGGGGGAGACTGGGAGAGGGGGAAAATTTTTCTACAATTACTAATTACCAATTTTCAGGTATTTTCCAACGCCGCAGCGAACAGGACTATGAATTCGCGATCGCACATCCCCCAGCTTTAGCTGGTCAAATTTGGAAACTTGTCACCTTACACCCTGAAATCGACAAGTTCTTACAAGCTTACGAAAATGAGAAATTTCTCACAGTTTGGGGTCGGCTGAACTTTGCTGGCAGTTGGCTACTTGTAGACCAAATAGAGTTTGATATCTCGTTGCCAATCTTATAAATAGTGTCCGGATTGGTTGGGGGTTTGTCCGTATCAGGTATTGGAAACAGAGATGGACACTACCCATGAAAACCTACACAGCCGTTATTTTATTCACCCTGTTTGGCGTTGCCTTCGCTGCTAATGCTCAAGCTATTGAATACCAGTCAGTAGAAAACTTCCAATCCAGCGCTGCTCAACAGATGCTCTCAGCACAAACCCAACAAAAAGGCGAGCGCGCTCCGGAAAGAGGCAGCGGACGCAAGGATTTTGTCGAACCCAATGTTTACAGCTATCCTGCTGATGAGTTTTAATGGGATACAACTTCCTGGCTCGATAACTCAAGATTTCCACTGTTTTGCGGTTGGTCTGAGTTGCGTTGTGTTTCCTATAGCTCGATCTGGTGTTCTGAGCTTTAGCTTCTCAGGCTCAACGGCGATTGCACTTGCTGTTACTAATTTTTAGGAGATTGTTTTGTGCCTGAGTGATTATACCATAAAAAATCTAAACCGCCAGCCCCCTAAAGATATATAGGTGTCTGGCGGTTTTGTATAGCAGAAGGAAGAAGGAAGAAGGAAGAAGGAAGAAGGAAGAAGGAAGAAGGATGAGGTAATAAGCTGTTACGCATTTAAAGGATGATAGTAGGGTGCGTCAGCTAGAACACTTATGCTTAATGGGAAAAGCTTCGGTACTGACGTACCCTACTATCTGATATTTGTGTAAGTCCTGTTAAAACTATCCTTTCGGGGATGGGGAAGCTTTAGGAGATGGGGAAACTGTGGGTTTAACAGAGGGTTTAGGAGATGCTTGAACAGCGGCAGGCTTTGGAGATACCTTGGGACTGGGGCTAACAATTGCTGGGGCTGTTGATGCCGCTGGACTAGGCAATGTAGATGGTTTCGGAGTAGCAGGGGCCGCGAGGGGAGCAACTGCCGGAACAACTTTATCACCGAGAATGCTGGGATCGCCAGTGTCAAATATCCCAGCGATGCAAGCGATCATCATTGTGGCTAAAGTGCCGACAAATAAAGCTTTCCAACCCAACTCAGAAATATCTTTGCGGCGCGAGGGAATTAAGGCAATAGTACCGCCGACAAAAATTCCCACAGAGGCGAGGTGGGCAAAGCCAGAAAGAGCGTAACTGACGATTAAAACTGTGCGATTGCTCACCAATCCTTTGCTTGCTACTTCCGCTAAGCTTTGATAGGGAGGAATAGCAGTTTCTAATAGCCGCCGCCCAATAATTACAGAAGCTGTCCACGAATCTTCAAAGGGTACACCCGTTAACAAAGTCAGTGGATAAAATAAGACTCCTTGAATATTTTGTAGCGTGATCACGCTAAAGACTTGACCGATAGGTTGGAGGAGGGGATTTCCTGAAGTTTGTAAGCCTGCTAAAGCGCCGAAGACTTGGTTGATTAGAGAAACTAAACCTAAGATTAAAATCAAGACGGCCGCGATCGCAACTGCCATTTTCACACCGTCCAAAGCCCCAACAATCGCGGCATCCAAAGGGCTAACGCGCTCTATTGGTTCGCCACCAACTGTTTCTTGGGGAACGTATTCCCCATTTTCCTCAGAGATTTCTTCTCCAACAAACTCTCTACCTTGAGCCTTTTTTTCTTCCTTGGGAATCCCACCCATTGTCAGGGGAACTCCTGTCTCCGGCACTAGAATTTTGGAGATGACGAAACAAGCGGGAATCGCAATAATGGAAGCCGAGACTAAATGCCCTAAAATATTAGGAAAGACTGGTTTGAGGAAGCTAACATAAATTGCTAGAGTTGAGGAAGCCGCCGTCCCAAAACAGCAAGAGAGAATCGCGCAGAGTTCAGAGCGAGTCATTTCCGGTAAATAAGGCTTAACGACAATTGCTGCCTCAATGCCCACAAAAATATTAGCAGCTCCACTCAGAGCTTCAGCGCCGCTCAAACGCATCGTGTTGTAAAACAGTTTGGCGAAGATTTCGGTGATGATTTGAATAACGCCGATGTTGTAGAGCAAAGCCATGAGACCAGAAAAAAAGACAACTGTTGGCAAAGCTCGAAAGGCGAAAATATATCCTAGATTAATCGGCGGATCTTGACCTGGTATGGGGACAATATTTCTGCCAAAAACAAATCGCGCCCCGGCATCAGCAGCGGTAAATACGCCGTCTAGTAGGCCAGTAAACCACTCTAAAGCTATCCGAGTGGGTGGGAACAAAAAGATTAAAAACCCCAGGATTAACTGTAAGCCAACACCCCAGATGATGACACGCCAAGGTATGTATTGGGCTTTACGATTTTCCGAAAAAGCCCAGGCGATCGCGCACAAACCAAAGATGCCCAAAAACGAAACGAGATTGTATATAGACATAATCGTAGTCCTTAAGAGCGCTGTTAGGGGCCAAGGGCGGCCAGTTGGAATCGGTTTAACTCTGCCTCCAAGCATCTCACACCAAAGAAATTAACTCTTTTGCGATCGCTTCGACACAGGTGAGGCAGTAAAATAGACAGAGAAAACCATAATTTATCCCAACTTCAAGATTTTGTTAAGGTTAGCTCATCTATTGGCAGCAGCCGAGAGCGCCTAAAACAGATAATGATAGGAGTTTAATTTAAACTTGCACATGATGGACGCTTTCGAGCCAACCTCTCCTGACTGGACAGAATCAGCTAAACACGCTTTTGAGTTTTGCTGCCCCAATTGCGGCGCAAGCTGTACAGAGGCGTTACGGGCTTGGATCAATAGGCGATCGCCAGTATACACAGAGACTCACCGCCGCAAATGGCAGGAATTTTACGACTGTAATTGCGGTTGTTCTTGGTGGGCCTGGAGTACCGATCGCCCCCCTTCTGAACTCGCTCGCAATGAGGATACAAACCTTGACGACGAGTTTTTTTAATAGAGGAATGGTAAAAAATACAGTTTAAAATTAAATTGCCAATCTAAAATGAACTTTCTCTTAGCTAAAATCCTGCGACCTATTTTCAAGTTTCATCCACAATATCTAGCAACCCTTTCCTTACCCCATCAATCACTCGCTCGATCAGAACTAACTCTTTTTCCGTGATAGAATCATCTAGCAAAGCCGACTTGAGCTGCTGTCGGTCAATACGACTGAGTTGACCAGAGGACAAGATCCGCTCAACTAATTTAGTTGTTGGGAGTTGGGAACCTTGAGCTGCCATTGTATGTTTAGGGAGAAAGTAATATATTCCAGTATCAATCATTATTGTCCACAATAACCTAGAGGCGTACAACTTTCGCTGCTTTCAACAGAAGACCTTTATAGAAAACATTTATGAAGCGAGGAAAGTTGAGCAAAATAGATACAACAGGCTGGGTTGAGGATTTTGGCCCACCTGCTAGAGAGTTAGGGGATACTCCTCTACTCAACATTAAAGCTGACTACGAAGCATGGCGCGATCGCTTTACCCTCAGTCGCCTGAAACTGGGGTTGTGGCTAGCCTTCTTTGCCTTCTTAACTTTTAGTCTCCTAGAAATAACAACATTTCTCTTCAACCGCCCGCACTTCGACATTTCCTTACTGGTAACGCAAATTGTAGTACAAATAATTCTGCTCGGTGGCATTGCCTCCTTGCGACTTCCAACCGTTTGCCGCCGCCCTGCTTTAATATTCTTAGGTCTATCTTGGGTAACGACACTGTTACCTCAATTAAGATTTACTCTTAATGGTATTGCTCAACCAGATATCATTGCTTGGAGCCTGATGTTTTTCGGTCAAGCTACCCTCACTCCTGTGCGTTGGCCCCTACACTTAACGGCACAACTAGGCGTGTTTATCTACTATTTCGGAGTGAATGCTGCACTCAACTTGCAAGTAAAGCCCGAAGATATGCCAGTACCTACGGGAATGTTATATCTTTACCTATTCTGGGCTTGCCTCACCTGCAACTTGTCAGTATATCTCTACGAACGCTTAGCTAAAGCTGAATTTAAAGCTCGCCGTGCCTTAGAAGCCGAACGAGAAAGGTCAGAACGATTACTACTAAATATCTTACCACCACCAATTGCCGAACGTCTAAAACAAGATCCCCAAACTATTGCCGACAGTTTTGCAGAAGTAAGTGTCTTATTTGCTGATATTGTTGGCTTTACAGAGCTTTCATCCCGGATATCGCCGACAGAGTTAGTTAAATTACTCAATGAGATTTTTTCCATGTTTGACCATTTAGTAGAACGTCACGGCCTGGAAAAAATTAAAACTATTGGGGACGCTTATATGGTAGTTGGTGGCTTGCCCGAAAACCATTTAGACCACGCTCAGGCTATTGCTGAGATGGGTCTAGATATGCAGCAGGCGTTAGTACAATTTAATCTTAAAAAAGATCGAGACTTTCAGATTCGGATCGGAATTAGCACTGGTTTAGTGGTAGCTGGAGTCATTGGCTGGAAAAAATTTGCTTACGATCTATGGGGTGATACTGTAAACACTGCTTCCCGGATGGAATCTCACGGTATACCAGGCTGCATCCAAGTCTCAGAATCGACCTATCAACGCTTAAAAGGGTTATATATATTTGAGGAGCGAGGCGAAATTGAAATTAAAGGCAAGGGAAAAATGAAAGCTTATTTGCTTAAAAGTAAAGCGTAAACAGAAAATCCCTCTGTTCTGTTCGATCGTGACTTGTATAAAGTCAAGTTTTGTAGGGGCTGGTTCGCCTAGATATTGGATAATTACCAACAAATTTTATAAACCCGCCCCGGCCATGCTTGTCTGATAAGGTGATATGCAGCTAAATCGAATAATTTAGCCGTCGGGTGGGGGCGGGTTTATGAGATTGTCGATTATCAAGAATTATTGTTGGTTAACCCGCCCCTACAATATTTTTTCTAACACTTTTGGCAGTTGCTATTTAGACAAACCTAAACCCTACGTCTGAATTTTCCGAATGACTTATTTTAGATTCTTATTAATGTTAAGCTTGACTTCACTGTTGCCGATCGCAGTGCAAGCACAGCAAATTCTCCCAGCCGCTGATGGTACTGGCACTGCTGTCAAAGCTGAGGGCGATCGCTTTGATATTAGCGGTGGCAAATTGTCTAGCGATCGCGCAAATCTTTTCCACAGCTTTAGTCAGTTTAATCTCAGCGAAGGTCAAATTGCTAATTTTTTAACTAATCCTGCCATTAAGAATATTTTAACGCGAGTTGTGGGTGGAGATGTTTCATTAATTAATGGGTTAATTTCTGTCAGTGGTGGCAATTCTAATTTATTTTTAATCAATCCGGCTGGTATTGTTTTCGGTCAAGGGGCAAGGCTGGATGTGCCTGGTTCTTTTTTGGCGACGACTGCTAATGCAATTGGTTTTGGCGATCGCAGATTTTATGCAACTGGATTTAACGATTATACAGCATTAACAGGAACTCCCAACACTTTTTATTTTGGGCCGCAAGCCGGGATAATTATCAATGCTGGAAATTTAGCAGTTGCAGAGCAACAAAGTTTAACTTTACTCGGCGGCGCTGTTATTAATACTGGGCAATTGTCAGCGCCGGGAGGTGCAATTACTATTGCTGCTGTCCCCGGCGAAAATTTGGTTCGCATCTCTCAAGTAGGGCATTTATTAAGTTTAGAAATAGGAACAGGAATATCAGCAAGTACGATGGCGCTGCCCCAATTGCTGGCGGGTGTTGGCGAAAGTCATGCTACAGGTGTTGCGATCGATAGCGACGGTACGATGCAGTTAACTGCTACTGGTATAACTATTCCAATTGCACCGGGAACCGCGATTGCTTCTGGTTCCATTGATGTCTCTTCTTCCTCTCTTTCAGGAGGACAAGTTGCAATTTTAGGCGATCGCGTTGCCACGAGTTCAGCCAATATTAACGCTTCTGGCGTTAACGGCGGCACTGTTTTAATTGGTGGAAATTATCGGGGTACTGGCAATTTCAATGCTGCTGAGACTTTTGTAAGCAGTAACTCTGCGATCGCTGCTGATAGCATTTCTGCTGGTAATGGTGGCCGCGTTGCGATTTGGGCCGACGGTACAACTCGCTTTTTTGGCAATATCAGCGCACGCGGCGGTATCCTGAGAGGCGATGGCGGTTTTGTCGAGGTTTCGGGCAAAAATTCTTTGAGTTTCGGCGGTGGAGTCGATACTCGTGCTAGCAATGGTGCGATCGGCACTTTACTCCTCGATCCGAGCGATCTGACGATCGCAGCAGGGGCGGGATCTCCTGAAACTGTTGCTTTCAGTGGAGAAAGATCGCGATCGCAAGTTCAGTCTAACCCAACCATTCTCTCGGAAGTGCAACTAGAGAGTATCGCTGCTGGTACGAATCTCATTCTGGAAACAGATAATAGTATTACCCTCAATAACCTACCTGACAATGTATTAGCTTTGAGAGCTGGAAGGGGCGATGCAGTTACGTTTAAGACTGGTGGGGTGTTTTTTGTCAACGATCCTAACGATCTCATTCAAACTCAGGGAGGCGATCTCAATATTGCGGCGGCTAGCATTTCTGTGGGCAAGCTTAATGCTAACGGTGGCAATATTACTCTGACTGGCAATGGGATTGACTTGAGGGGCGGTGACGGTACAGTAAGGAGTGTTGGGGGTACTATTCGCTTAGAACCCTTTGCTCAGCGGGATATTCGCTTGGGCGGGACAGGGGATAATTTAGGGATTTTGGACTTGACAGCGACAGATATTAATGCTGTTGGTGATGGTTTTAGTGCGATCGCGATTGGCAGAAGTGATGGCAGCGGCGTAATTACTGTGGTTAATCCGGTGACATTTGACGATCCGGTAACGCTTCAAGGAGGGGCAATTGTTGTTAATGGTGCGATCGCGGGCAGGGGAAATGCGGCGATCGCGCTCAATGCTCCCTCTTCTACTCTCAATGCCAATGTTACGACATCTGGCGGCAATATCACTTTTGGCGGCAATATTTTGCTCGGTGCGGATGTCACCGTTAGCACTCAAGGTAGCGGCAATATTATTTTACCAGGTACGGTGGATGGCAGTCACAGCCTTGCATTAGAGGCTTTACGAGTGCAGTTGGGCGGTAGCATAGGTGAAAACACACCATTAGCTAGTTTGAGTGTTAATGCCCAAAATACCCAGATTGCGGGCAAAATCGCAGCGGGGAATATCAGGTTTGACAGTGCGGTGGCGATCGCGCAAAGTGCATCTTTGATGGCATCAGGTAATATCACTTTTGCGAACACTGTTGACAGCACAACGGGAAAGACAAATAACCTGGAAATCAAGACTGGCGGTAATATCACTTTCGGAGGTGCGGTTGGCGGTGGTGAAAACTTGGGTGCGATCGCCCTCACAAGTGCTGGTAATGTGACAGGAAATTCAACAATTGCGGCGGGTAGCTTACGAGTGAGTGCAACTGAGGTGGCGACGCTGCGGGGGAATGTGGCGGTGTCTGGCGGCGATATCTTTGTTGAAGGCGGATCGGTGGCTGCTCAAGGTTTGAGTGCTTCGGGAGTGAGGGGCGGTAATATTGAAGTGCGATCTGCTAGGGGAATTGTTGCTGGCAATGTCAGCGCTAGCGGCACTACGGGAAGCGGTGGTAATATTTTCTTGAATGCGGAAAATAACATTGAAGTGGGCGCGATCGACGCGCAAGGTGGAAGCAATGGTAATGGTGGTTCTGTTGCGATCGCGACTAATCGTTTCTTCCTTGCCAGCGGCAGTTTCAGGGATTTAGAAGGTATTGCATCTAGCATTTCTACAGTTGGCAGTCAAGGTGGGGGCGCGATCGCGATCCGTTACGGTGGCAGTAGCGGACACCCTTTTGTTGTCGGAAATGCTACAAGAAATGGAACTAGAGGCGCAATTAATGCGGGAGTTAGTAATAGGATTTTGCCTACTCAATCTTTTGAAGGAAATTACACGCAAGGAAATTCACCGAATCAAATTTCTCTGCTTACCACAGGAAATTCACCAATACCAACACCATCACCTAATCCATCACCTAATCCATCGCCAATACCAACACCATCACCTAATCCATCGCCAACACCATCACCAAATCCATCACCATCGCCAAATCCATCACCAAATCCCTCGCCAACACCAACACCATCACCCAATCCATCTCCCAATCCTATACCAACACCTTCACCTAATCCTGTACCAAATCCAACACCAACACCATCACCTAATAATTTACCATTACCTGTAAATTCTGCGGTGTCAATCGCTACATCTCTCCAGGGAGAAACGCGATCGCCCCAAAGTACCGCACAAAGAGAATACGGCCCAAAACCTGATATTCCGATTCCCTCCTTCGCGATTAATGTAGATTTTGCCGGAGTATTAGCCTTTGAAGAAAACTTTACGCGGGAGTACGAAAAATATTTAGAACTACCTGCGAGAGAGCCAATTAGTAATATATCTGTTGTTTATGATACCCTGCGTAAAAATGAAGCAGTCACCGGGGTAAAATCGGCAATTATTTATATGAATTGGGTTAGAGGTAGCCTGTCAGAAGTCCAACAAAGCGACGATTTAGTGAAGGTAGAACCGGAAAACTTTAATGAAAATGTCCAAAAAATACAGGCAAATGTAGGCGGGATGTCTGCCTCACAAGAGTTATTGTCCATATCTAATAGGCATCAAAATAAAAGCAAATCAACGGCAGGCAGAATGGCTGCCTCCCAAGGTTTATTGAAGATGTTTAATCAGTTATCAATTAATGATGGGAGTGATAGCGATCGCTTAGAAATCGCGATCGTCAGTCCTTCAGGTCAACCATTCCGGGCGTTAGTGCCAGGAGTAACGCGATCGCAGTTACTAAAAGTAGCTGAAGCATTCCAAAGCGATATTACTAACCCTCAACTGAGAAATACAACTGTTTATTTAGAACCCGCCCAACAACTTTACCGTTGGCTAATAGCTCCTTTAGAAACAGATTTAAAAGCATTAAACGTTCAGAATTTAATTATTATTCCAGCAGCGGGTTTGCGAAGCGTACCCTTTGCAGCTCTCCACAACGGTAAGCAATTTTTAGTAGAAAATTATAGTATAAGTATTATGCCGAGTTTCAGTTTAACGGATACTCGCTACGAAGATATCAGCAATCGAGAAGTTTTAGGAATGGGAGCCTCAGTATTTGCCGACAAACCGCCATTACCAGCAGTACCAATAGAATTATCTGCGATCGCATCCCCAGAACAAGGTAAATCTTTCCTCAATGAAGATTTCACTTTAGCCAATTTACAAGCTCAACGAGCAATGCAACCCTTTAGCATAATTCACTTAGCAACTCATAGCGAATTTCAACCAGGAGTATCCAGTAATTCTTACATTCAGTTATGGGATAGTAAGCTGCGGTTAGATCAAATGAGACAATTGAAATGGAACGATCCGCCAGTAAACTTATTAGTATTAAGCGCTTGCAGCACAGCTTTAGGAGATGAACAAGCAGAGTTAGGATTTGCAGGATTGGCAGTTGCTAGCGGTGCGCGATCGGCTTTAGCAAGTTTGTGGGAAGTCAGCGACGAAGGGACTTTAGGACTAATGGTAGAATTTTATCAGCAGTTGCGATCGCATGGAGAAAATAATCGCCCAATTATTAAAGCAGAAGCTCTTAAACAGGCACAACTTGCGATGCTACGCGGCCAAGTTAGACTAGAAAATGGGGCGTTGCGGGTAGCGGGGCGAGAAGATGCGATCGCTTTACCTGCACCAATTGCAGCTCGTGGCAATAGAATTTTATCGCACCCTTATTATTGGGCAGCTTTTACCATGATTGGTAATCCTTGGTAAATTAAATATTATCTATGTCTTTTAACTGTTTATCAGGCGTAAGTTCATTGTTAGACCCGCGTAATCCCAGCCTACGGCGCATTTCTGTGCTGGAAATTCCACCCTCCATTTGGCGGCGCGATCGCGATCGCTCAATCAACTCAATAAATTTGGGATTAATGCTCAAAGCAACTGTTTCCCAATCAACATTCTCAAGTGTTACCAGTGCTGCGATCGGTTGACCGTTGCTGGTGATGATAACAGGCTCTTTAGCTAGATCGGAAGCATATTCGCTCAGTGATGCCTTTGCCTCCTCGATTTCAACAATTCTCATAAGTCAAAAATCTCTCCTGCAATCCAAACTTGGTTGCGGTTTTTAACACCGACGGCGTTAATGTAGACTACTGCTTCAGGCTCCTCCTCTACATCATAGTAGACCCGCAAATTACCAATGCGTAGTTCCCAAGGGGCAAGAGGATTAGGACGCATCAGTTTACGGTTCTTCGTCTCGATTGTTGGCTGATACATGAGTTGCTCATCAACAGCATCCAGAACAATTACTTGTTGTCGCACAGTCAAGTATTGTAAATGGGCCTCAGATTCAGGTGAGTATTCTATGCGGTAAGCCAACTTATCAAGATTGGGTTAATTCTCAACGCTTTTTTATAAATTACCGTATATTTTTTTTCCTGTCAAGGGCAACCAGACCAAAAGGATAATGATTAGTCATATAGTTAAGAAAGAGTTTTTTCACTAATTCTTGGCTAGTGGTTTTTTCTTTAGATAAAATCTCTATCCGATATTTTCAGATTCGTCATCAAGATCGAGTGAGAGCATGGTTAATTCTCCTCGATTCGATAAAAGTAAATCTTTTAGGATTTCGCACTTTATTTCGTTTCTTCTAATAAGCTCATTAATTTCTGAGCATCATCATAATTATAAGGCGACCAAACACGATAAGCTGCGCCATTATCTAATGATTTTAAATATTCCTCTTTCACCAATTCAGCTATTAAAAACTGCATCATTTCAAATTTTTCAGCATTGGATAACTGACGAAGTTGAGCTAATAATTCAGGATTTGACATAAAATGTCCTTAAACTCATATTTCTATCTTACCACTACCCCAAAACAGAGCGCCAAACTTTCCTCAATACGATCGCTTTACCTGCGCCAATTGCAGCTCACGGGAATAAGATGCTGGCTCAAAGTGCAACACCATTATTTGTTCTGGGCGTAACCCAATAGATTCATAAGTCCGTCCATTGCGATCGCTAAATTCGACTTCAAACGCTGTACCATTTGCCAATGTCTCAACCACTGTGCCGACTTGCCCACGCCACAAATTGCAATCTGGGAGATCGACTGTCAATGCCACAACATCCAATAACTTGATGGTATTTTCGCTCACTTTTATCACCTCTAGTAACTACATTAGTAAGGTGCGTCAGTAGCAGATACCTGACGATCGCGATTAAAACTAGGGTCTGACGCACCCTACAATTTGATTTTAGTATGACAGTTGCGTAAGTCCTGACGAGACTGATTTTTAATTCCTAAAAGGGGCAATTGCCCCTCCTATTATCGTTCAATTCAGCCGAATAAAAGCACTCCCCCGCCGTATACCAGCTTCCCCACCAGTGCTAGTTAAAGTAATCGATCGCAAATGGTCAAAAAACGGTCTCCCAGATAACTCAATCAACCTCAATAACGGTATTTGCCGCTCCCATACCGCTCTACTTGACGGCCAATCTAAATACAAATAGCCGTGATTTAACTGCGGTAAAGGTGCAATCGCTGTTTGAAAATCGCTATTACTAGCTACATTTCCTATTTGCGAAGCTTTCAATGATTCATCCATTGCTTCTACTGAAGTTGTGAAAATTTCATATTCCCCAACTGTAGCGCGAACGCCCTTAGCTTCAGCTTTAATAGCTGTATTTTTCCGATCTAAATTAGAGCTAGTAGTTAAGCGCGTCCAAGCAGAAATTTTTTGATTATTCAGACTGAAATTGCCAATACTATAATCTTGGCTTTGAGCGATCGCGTCCAAACGAGCGATCGCCTTTTCAGAATCCGGCGATTTTTCGGCTGCAAAAATCCAATCGGCCCCACTGCGATCGGGGCGCGGTAACAAAGCCAAAGCATACTCCCCACGCACCCAACTAAATATATCCTTAGCCAAATCAATACCCCAACTTACCTTCAAGTCGGCTATTGGTTGATTCACCAATTTTGAGAGGACATCATTACTCCCAACTCCAGTAGAAAGTTGATTCCAAAGATGATTGAGATCCCTACTTGCCGCCACAAAAGGACTCGCCGCCGGAACGTAATTCAAAGCCTTAACAGGTTCAGATTGTGGGGATGTAGATAGAACATCCTTACTGTCAGGCGAGACTACAACAGCTTCCGCAAGCAATCCCTGCCGATTTACTCCCAGCGCGATCGCCAGCGTTGCAGGAGATGTAGTAGAGCTTTCCTTTTCCTCATTACTTACAGTCTTTTTAGTGCCAATCCAGTCATTTAACTCCGAAATATTCGCAAAACCTACAGCAATCCTGCCTTGTTTTAACTCTTTAAAAACTTGTTGATATTCAGCAGCATTGTTCAGGCTCAAATTAGAAGCTTGAACATTATTAATCGCCTCTCGCAGCACCTTTGGGTGATTGGCAAATAAAACAAAACTGTCACGATTTGTGGAACTACTGCCAACTACAGCAGTAGCAAAACTTGATGATATTCCTGAAGATAGAGGCGAAAAATCACTACTACTCTTTGCTTTCCTGTAAGTTAACTTTACGCCTTTATATTGTTCAACTACCACATCTTCACCAGCAACAGTCGGTTTTTGCCAGAACAGTTCTAGAAATTCCCTACTACGCTCAACATTATTACTGGCAACTGCCAACAATATTCCGACTTGTTTGCCATTACTGCGATCGCGATCGAAATCTGTTCCAGTTACGGCAAAAGTAATCTCCTCTCCTAACCAGGGTTCGATATCTCGGCTGTAATCCAAACCCGTATTAAAAAGCAAACTTTTTTTAATTTGATTAAATTCAGCGTGCGATCGCTGCCGCTCTTGAGGAGGAGCAAAAACCTGCCGCAACGCTTCCAATCGATCTGGATTCACCAGCATTGACAGCATAGCGGGCGCACTTTTCGGCACAAATATCGCCGCAGCAGGCGTACCAGTCGGCCCACCTTGCAGCAAATTCAGGGGGGTATGGGCCGTCAGCCAGTAAAAACCACCCACACTCAACGCTAATAACGCGAGGACACCAGCAATGAGGATAGAGAAAAATGAGCGCAATTTCATAAGTTAGCGAAAATTTAGTCAAATGTTATAACTATGATTGAGATATGGCTTATAACAATTTTAACTGATTTGTGAAGCAAAGATTTTTTTGGGCGAACCGCAGAGGACGCAAAGGCGCAGAGGAAGAGAATGGAGAGATAGAGATAATAGAGATAGAAAAGGGTTCACAACTGATTTAAGATGGTTATATAGCTGTTTTCAACCCCGAATAGCTTGTAGGGTGCCTCAGAGGAAGTTATTGATTGATACAATAAGGGTTTGGGTCTCTGACGCACCCTACTCTATTAGCTTCCTTTTACTTACTTCTTCCTTCTTCCTTCTTCCTTCCTTCTTCCTTCCTTCTTCCTTCTTCTTCCTTCTTCCTTCTTCCTTCTTCTTCCTTCTTCTTCCTTCTTCCTTCTTCCTTCTTCTTCCTTCTTCCTTCTTCCTTCCTTCTTCGTTCTTCCTTCTTCCTTCTTCCTTCTTTACAACTACCATGCAAACTGCATCTGTCCTATCTGCTTGGCAACAACTGAGAAACCGCGCTATTACTTGCGAACAAGCGCTGCAAAATTTGGTAGATGACCAGGGAATCGTGAATTTACAGTTACTTGACCGAGAAGTAAGCTTTAGATTTTTTCGTGAATTTCCCGATAGAAATATATTACCGCCTGTAATTCCGCTGCTGCTATGGCGCAATTGCTATTATCTGGGTTCTCCCGTAGAGGTATCTGTAGAAATGCTCCAAGTTATGAGCGATCGCACTTTCACCAATATTAAAATTATTGCCATTGATAATAAAAGTTACCGCGCCTGGTTTCACAGCCAAAATCTCGATCCCAACCGCATTAGTTCTGCTCCTTTAGTTAATCCCATTACAGGGGAATTAGAGGCAGAAGATGTCAGCGAAACTACAGAACTTTACCTCACAAAAGCAGCAGATCAAATTGGTAGAATTAAAACTTTGATTTCGGGAGCTTTGCGAAACCGTGCCAGCGACATTCATCTAGAACCAGGAAAAGAAGGTTTAAGAGTTCGCTACCGCATTGACGGAATTTTACGGAAGATTACTACTTTTCCTGCGGAGATTGGCCGCAAAGTAGTTGTGGCTTTAAAAGTTATGTCTAATATGGACATTTCGGAAAGTCGCCGCCCCCAAGATGGGCGAATTGGGGAAAATTATGCAGCAGGTCAAGGTTCAGAAATGGGGTTAGATATGCGGGTGAGTATTTTGCCCTGCGTGGGGGGAGAAAAAGCTGTAATTAGGTTGTTACCTCAAGAAAATCCTTTTAGCGATTTAAACAGCTTAGGGTTTGCTCCCAAGGCACTGGATATATATAAAAGTTGGTTGCAACAACCCCAAGGAATGATCATTTTTACGGGGCCAACTGGTTCAGGTAAAACCAGTACACTTTACACGAGTTTACTGTCGGTAGCGACGGAACACATGAATGTCGTGACCGTGGAAGATCCAGTAGAATATGTATTGCCGGGAATTACGCAAACCCAGGTACATGAAAGGGCGGGGATGACTTTGGCGGCGGGTTTGCGGGCAATTTTGCGCCAAGATCCTGATATTATTATGGTGGGGGAAATTCGCGATCGCGAGACAGCAGATACAGCAGTTAGAGCCGCATTAACTGGTCATTTAGTATTGACAACTCTCCACACTAATGATGCCATCGGTGCTATTCCCAGATTGAAAGATATTGGCCCCGATCCCGGTTTAATTAGTGATGCTTTATTAGGAATTGTTGCTCAGCGTTTAGTCAGGCGAGTTTGCCCCCATTGTGCAGAACCTTATAAGCCAACTCAGGAAGATTTACAGGTATTAAATTTAGAGTGGGAACAGGCTAATCCTTTTGGCTGGCGGAAGGGAAGGGGTTGTGCTAATTGTTTCAATTCTGGTTATTTAGGCAGGGAAGCAATTGTGGAATTGCTCGATTTAGATGACAATATTCGGCATTTAATTTATGAAGGTACAATGACTCAGTTACATCGGTATTTAATGGAAAAAGGTTTTACTTCTTTCCGGTTAGCGGCGATTGAAAAGGTAGCAAGTGGTATAACTACTGTAGAGGAAGTGCAGCGAGTTTTACCTCACAGTGCTTTGCACCGCAAAAGTTAGACTCAAATTTTTAACTGTTAAGTAAATCCACCTAATTAAACGTAAGATACCGATGGCTAAAAAGTTGGCTGTATAAGCATTCTTCCTTCTTCCTTCTTCCTTCTTCCTTCTTCCTTCTACTTTAGATGCCTATCAATGGTTTTAAACTTTGTTTCAGCCGTCGCCAATAAGCACCTGCCACTGATTTTCCGAACAAAATTCGCACTTTTTTAATCAACCCTATTGGCTTTTGCCCATAATAAATCGCTCTGTCAGGGAACCGCTCTTCATCAGAAAACCCCGCATTCATAAATCGATTAATATCTTTTCGGTTCAGATATTTTTGACGAGTCTCTTTCAAAAGTTCGCCATTAGTATTTGTATGAAATACTGTCCAAGTTGGATCTTCAACTTTGCACAGCGTGTACACATCATGGCGTTTTATGTACTGTTCTAGGGCAACCTCTAGCCAAAATCTTGCCTGTTCTGTTCCTTGAGCTGGATTCGTACCTTTGAATCCAGAAATAATATAGGAACTTCCAAACTCATGTACGGCGGCCATAAATGTGCTGCGTTTTATCAAAGTAAAATTAAAACTACATTTGTCACTAAAGTACCATCCAGGCCAAGCCTCATGGTGTTTTGAAGGGAGATTGAAAGAGCCACCAATTGCAAAAACCTCGCTATTTTCTAAATAATCAATCGCTTCTTCTAGCCAATTTTCATGCCCTTCTCTATAAGGCAAAGTGTCTATTTTGAACAATAATAAGTAAGGTTTGCTGGCAATTGCGGCAGCGGTATATTCCTGAATGTAACATAAATCTTTATCGTTTTCTTCATGATTTGGCTGAATTACTTGTAATTTGTCAATCATTCCTGCTTGAAACAAATCCCAGTAAACAGTTTGGGTTTCAGCGTTACTTCCACCGTCAACGACTACTACTTCCCCAGGTTTTCCACCTAAAAAGTTAAACCAGTCAGTAAGAATGTCTCTAAAGACTAAGCCATTACCAAAGTTAGCAGAGATCAGTGATATTTCTTTGAGTTTGCTAAGTTGAGTGTCCATCTTTATAATCCTTAATTTAGTAGTATTAGGTCTAAATTGTACCTGTACCTACCCTAAAGTAGGCCGTCGATAGGCGAGCCAAATCCTAACCAGTATCTGCCTGCTAGTACAACAGTAAGTAAGCTCAGAAATAGCCCTGTCAACTGAATATCCTGGATTAAACAGCTCAGTCTCTCGCGCCATAAACCGTAGTTTACTACTATATAGTAGAAAAGGTCATTAAGTGTAACGGCGACGATCGCTCCCGGAATTCCCATCCAGTAAAATCCAAGTAAAATTCCTACAGCAGTCCAAACAAATCTCGTTAAGTTTGCGGCGGCTGTATATTGAGTTTTCCCAATAGCAAATAGGGAGGCTTCATTAGTATTGCAAAGTATGCGCGGCCAAATGCCAAGTGCTAGGAGGGGCAGCATCCAGGCAGCATCAATATATCGCTTGTCATATAATATTTTAATAATGATATCTCCGCAGGCGATTAGTGCTGTTAAACCGATGGCAAAAGCTATTAGGAGTAACTGACGGTTTTTGATGAGCTTAGTGCGAATTGTTTCGCGGGGTTGGTCAGCAATCTTGGAAATAGCAGGGAAAATTACTTTGCCAGCAAGGGCTAAAGTGACAGAACGCGGTAGGTCGCCTAATGTGAGGGCAATGCCATAAACTCCTAACATTTCTAAGGTGAATAATTTGCCTAAAATCATGCGATCGGCTTTCTCGGCTAAAAATGCGATCGCGGTTGAGAGAAAAATCCATTTTCCGAATAAAAAAAGCTCGTCAACCGCTGTTTTCTCCCACACAAAACGGTTCGGTGTTCCAGAGTTCAATAAGTGACTCCATACTAACTGAATGCAAGTTCCGAATAGAGAACCAACTACGAGAGCCCAGATGGTAGGATTGAACCATGCCCAGAGAATTGTTACCCCAGTGGAGATAATTTGTCCCCCCAACTCAAACATTGCTACTTGACGCAGAGCTATATGGCGGTTGAGGGTGTATATGGCTGTAGAATTAAAGCCTGAAATTAGCGTGTTTAAACCTACTAATGGAATTAGCCAGATCAGGCTTGGCTTTTCGTAGAAATTGGCAACTGGCCAGGCGATTAAAAAGCAGCAAAACCACAGTCCGAAGCCGCGAACAACTTGTAAAGTCCAAGCTGTATTGAGAAAATCGGGTTCATCTCCGCGCTTGTTTTGGATGACGCTTAAACCGATGCCGATGTCTGAAAATAGATGGAGACCGGTAATGAATACGTACACCAGCGCGATAAAACCAAATAATTTAGGTTCGAGCAGTCGAGTTAGAATTAGGTTGCTGCCAAATCGCAGCATTAGGCTAGCTCCATAGCCTGCAATTGTCCAGAATGCACCTCTAATGGCAAGCTTTTTAATCGATGACATGATGGTTTTTATAACCTCTAATGTTAACAGTTAACAGTTAACGGTTAACTGTTAACAATTAGCGCAACTAATTTCTTGGCTTCTACAGCGATATCGTGATCGCTAGCAATGCGATCGCGCCCCAACTTACCCATTTTTTCTAGCAATTCAGGGGGTGACTCTAGGGCCTCGCGCATCGCTTTTGCTAACGGTTTCACTGCACCGGCGGGAACTAGCCAGCCGCAGACACCAGGCTCTACTAACTCTGGAATACCAGCGACGTAGGTAGCGATCGCAGGCCGGCCCAAAGCTAAAGCTTCCATCAGCACTACTGGCAAACCTTCAGCAAAGCTAGGGAGTACGAGGGCTCGCGCTGCTAAAAGTTGTTGTTGAACTTCGCTACCGCTGGCCCATCCTGTAATTTCTACGTAGTTTTGTAGGTTATGCTGCGCGATCGCATCTGCGATCGCATCTCTGAGGGGGCCATCCCCTACCAGTACCAGCTTAAATTGACACCCCGAAGCTGCTAGCTCAGCAGCAGCTTCTACTAACAACAAATGTCCTTTTTGTTCGCTCAGCCTGCCAATGCAAACCAAGCGCGGTTCTGTTGATATTGGCACCAGCGGTTGAGTTAAAAACTCAGCGTCTACTCCGCAGTGAATTACATGGATTTTTGACCACATAGAGCGATCGCACCATCGGCACAACTGGCTTTTCCCGAAAGAACTTACTGCCACCACAAAAGCCGCACGCTTGATTTTTTCATCCAAAGCCAGAACCGTAGCTTTATCAAATTCTTCCGGCCCATGAACAGTAAAACTATAAGGAGGGCCACCAAGAACATGACACAGCATTGCTACAGTTGTAGAATTTGTCCCAAAATGAGCGTGAAGGTGTACCGCCTCCACCTCTTTTAGCCAACTCAAGAGCACGCAGGCCTCAGCTAAATAAGCAAAATGGCGCAAAATACCCCTCTCTGAATGCCAGCCAACTTGGAACATCAGCACCAAAGCCTTTACAAATCGCACAGGTTTAGTTGCAGCAGTCAATAACAGACTCCAGAGCAAGCCTACTATTCCAATTTCGAGGACAGTTCGAGTCAATTCCTCCTCTTGTTTATCTGCTTCATCCACAAGTTCACTATCGCAAGAACGAATTGAAAAACGTGCCACTTTCATAGCACAATTTTCAACTCCTGCAATCTCTCTGCGGATGAAACTGTGACTAACTTTAGGGTATTGATTCACTAAATAAGCAATTGTCATGCCTATTGCCAGAGAGAATTTGCCGATCTGCTGAGCTTACGCCACAGAATGATGCTATGTTATCATACTACCTAGCGTACTAACATCCTACACTAATACTGCAATAAATTTGAAGCAAAAAAAGTTATCAGTTAACATTTAACTTACATCTAATCGGCGGGCGGTACACCAACTCCACCACTCTCATACTTGAGCTAGATGCCAACTAAATATTTGTCAGCTAAGGCACTATAAACAGTTGTTGCAAACATACATTTAGCGGTCAGGAGAGTAAGCCTCTTTCTTAAAAACAGAGAGATTAACTGTACTCAAAGAGTTTAGAATCGCTATAGCAACAGATAAAAAACCATCAGAGGTGAACATGGAAACAGAACATGGAGAGCAAGTTGTATCAATTGGTAAACGGGGCAGACAGTTTCAGGAATTACCCGTTGGCGATCTAGACGAGTCCAGCTCCCCGCCTCAAAAAGGATTAAACTTACGCCCATTTTTACGAACCTTCCAGCGAAAAATATTGCTAATTATTGGAATTACAACTGTAGTAGCAGTTGCCGCGGCTGTACAAATTAAACTGTCTAAAAAAACGTATCAAGGAGATTTTAGGTTATTAGTAGAACCCGTAACTAATGAAGCGAGAATCGTTGAACCATCAACACTCGCTCGCAGTGAAGGAGGAGTCCCAAATCGAGATATTTTTAGCTTGGATTATCCAACTCAACTTGAGATTCTACAAAGTCCGCAGATGCTTTCTGCCCTCACAGAGCGAATTAAAACCAAATATCCTAAGTTTACCTACGAAATACTCAAACTAAATTTACTGGTAATCCGCGTCGGCAGTAATATGCTTGACCAAACCAAGATTATTGAAGTGCGCTATCTCGGACAAGATCCAGAGCTAGTGCAGTTTGTCTTAGAAGAAACTGCTAAGAAATATTTAAAATACAGCCTTGATGAACGGAAAAGCCGCATTGGAGAAGGTGTTAAATTTATTGAAGATCAACTACCAGGATTACAGAAGCGCGTAAATGACCTTAAATCAAAATTGCAGCAATTGCAGCAACAGCAAAGAATCACCGATCCTAGAGTGCAGGGAGAAGAATTGCTGACCCAAGTTCGGGCCATTGAAACTCAAGAATTAGAAACTCAAAGACTGTTACAAGAACAAAGGTCTCTCTATGCTAATTTACAAAAACAATTGGATTTTACGCCTAATGAAGCTATTGCTGCTTCCGCTTTGAGCGAAGAACCTCAGTATAAAGAATTGCTGGTTAAAGTCAAGGAAGTAGAAAGTCAAATTGCTGTCGAATCGGCGCGATTCAAATCAGCTAATCCTTATCTAGAAGCTCTAGAGCGGAAGCGGGCAAATTTGCTAGATTTACTTAATCAGCAAACACAGCGCATTGTCGGGCAAAACTTGGGAGTTGCGAGTAACAATTCTAAGGTAATGAGATATCAAAATTCGATTCGAGTAGGGCTAATTAAACAATTAGTGGATACGGCAAATCAAATTCAGGTTTTAGAAGTTCGATCTCAGGCAATATCGCAAGCAAAGGATGATTTAAACCGCCAAGCAAAACTATTTCCGGCAGTGGCTCGCGAGTACAATGAGTTGTCGCAGCAGTTGGAAATTGCGACTAAAACTCGCGACCAACTTTTGACTCAGCGAGAAACGCTGCGAGTGCAAGCAGCCCAAAACCAAGTACCTTGGGAAGTGATTTCTAAGCCTCGGATACCCCGCGATCCCAGTGGCAATTTGACACCGGCTGCTAGTAAAGCAAAAAACAAATTTATAATGGCAGTAGGGGCTGGTTTAGGGTTGGGGCTGCTAGTTGCTTTGCTGGTAGAAAAGTTACGCAATATTTTCTACGTAGCTGATGATATTAAAGATGCGACTCAATTGCCTCTGTTAGGGGTTATTCCCCTTGATAAAAGTTCGGAAAAATTAGTTCGCAATACTAAAAATGGCTATGTTTCTTTGCAAGAGAATGATTTGATTAACAGCAGTGACTCTACGTTTCTAGAAGCTTTTGATTCGCTCTATACTAATCTCTGTTTTTTATTGTCAGATCGCCAGATTAGTGCTGTAACTGTGGCTTCGGCTGCGCTTGGAGATGGCAAATCTACTGTGGCTCTATATTTAGCTGAAGTAGCTGCACTTGCGGGTAAAAGAGTGCTATTAGTAGATGCAAATTTGCATTCGCCAACGCTGCACAGTTTATTAGATTTGCCGAACTTTAAGGGGCTGAGCGATCTACTTTGCAATAAGCTGGAGGCAAATGAGATTATACAGCGATCGCCTGTAATCGATAATCTTTTTGTGTTAACTGCTGGCATTCCTTTATCGGGTGCTGCTCGACGCATTGGATCTGGTTTTATGGCACATTTAATGGAGGAATTTCAGAATAAGTTTGATTTAGTAATTTATGATACTCCTCCTCTAGTTGATGCCAAAGATGCCAATTTTATAGCCGCGCGTACAGATGGAATATTGATGGTTGTTGCTCTTCACAAAACCAAGCCTTCTGTAGTTAAGCAGGTTCTCAATCAATTAGAAAGTTTTGGAATTCCCTGCTTGGGTATAGTAGCTAATTACGTTGGGAAAAATGCTAAACCAAGAGGAGCGAAAGAAGTTGTTTTAACGCCGACTCGCCAAGTGGGATTATCTACTGCGGCTCCTCAAGACTGAGCGTTATAGCTGAAAGAAGAACGAAGAAATAAATAATAGAGGGGCTAAAATCCTACTATAAATAGAGAGACAAGCCCGAAGGCGAGGATAATTAAGCCGGAAATTCTGTTAACCCAGACTAAATAGCGATCGCTAAATTTACCCCTAAAAATACTGACACCACTCGTTAATAGTAACCACCAAAAAGCCGACCCAAAAAATACCCCTAATACTAATATTAATGAACTGAAGTAGTT
>DATGYA010000280.1:0-4096 GCA_035298405.1 Kamptonema sp.
CCTCAAATTCAGCCTCTCCCCGCAACATCGAATAAAGACGCTGAATCGTGGTAATACAAACTTTATTCACGGGAGCAATCGTGTTAGAACTTAACAACTGCACGTTATAAAGTTCCGTAAACTTCCGCCCATCATCGGGAGTAACATACTGCTGAAATTCCTTCTGGGTTTGCTCTCCTAAATTCTTCCTATCCACCAAAAACAAAACCCGTTTCGCCCCCGCCAATTTAATCAGCCAATAGATAAAACTAACAGCCGTATAAGTTTTACCCACCCCCGTCGCCATTTGAATTAAAGCTCTAGGGCGATTTTCCTTCAGGGAGTTAAATAAACCCGAAATCGCTTCTTTTTGGCAGTCCCGTAAATCCGGTGTGTCAATTGCGGGTAACTGCTGCAACCGTTTTCTCAGGGTGTCCGGTTCTGCTAACCATTCCTGTAATGTTTCTGGTTTGTGGAAAGCGAATACCCGTCTGGAGCGATAATCTGGATCGCGAGCATCTCGAAAATAAGTTTCTTTGCCTGTGCTTTCATAGATGAAGGGCAAAGGTTTCTGGTGACAGGCGAGAGTTTTGGGCAAGTTAAACGAATATTTGTCTGATTGCAGTTCCACACCACTAAGGGTGTTACCTACAGGTTTTGCCTCAATCACCCCTGCTGGTTTACGGTTAATGAATAGTAGGTAATCGGCAAAACCAGACTTTAGGGGATATTCCCGCACTGCAATTCCTAACCCTGCACCCAAGTTGATTTGGTCATAGTCTTGAACCTGCCAACCTGCATCCGAGAGAAGTTGGTCTATATTTTCTCTAGCTTGTGCTTCTGGTTTCATGAAGGAGTGCAATCTCTACACTATCTCAAATATACACTGAGTCTAGTTAGTCTAGTTAGTCCAGTGGACTAATCAACCCTAATTAAATCAACACTTACAGCCCTACTTATTGACAAGTCCAGTGGACGTGGTAGACTCGTCTAGTAGACACGCTGGACACGCCCACTGGACATGAACGCAGAAATTGATACCTACCCCGTTGGAGACTTGCCCACCCGCTACAACATCGGCAAGCAAGCCATGTACAACCGCCTGGAAAGCTTAGGCATCAAGCCTGAGAAGATTGGCAACCGCAGCTTCATCACCGCAGAGGAACTGAGCCGGATGGAGGCACTGCACGCTCACATCCTCGCCGGGGGTACGATGGCCGACTTTCCAGGGAGTCACCCGACCGCAGGTGAACTGTCTACCCGTCCAGTGGACACTGGAGCCATGTCCACTGGACGCGATACTGACTTCCTGACTCTCATCGAAACCATTGCTAAGGTACTGAGGCCAACTGACCCCTTGAGCCACTTGGCAAACTTGGAACGCGCCTCTGAGAAGGGTTGGCTGCTGACATCAGACCAAGTAAAGCAACTGATAGGCATCAAGCCAACGGTGAGAAAAGGCGAGACAGAGTTGGTGAGGGGGTCGTTTGCCTTTGTCAAGGCTGGTAAAATCGGCGGCCAATCAGCATGGAAAGTTCTCAAGCGTGAGTGATTCTGTTTTTCTGAGAGCACAATCTAAATATCAATTTCATCATCAAACTGTCCAGGTAAATCCATCGCCATTAATAACGCTTTATTTAGTTGTGCAATTGCTGCCTGTGAAAGAGTCCCCCGAAATCGCAATAAGCGACTTTTTGACACTGCTCTCACCTGTTCCCCTAACCCAACTGAATCTCGACTTAACCCCCCATCTGGGGCTGTAATTAAAATTTGGCTGGGGTAAAGTTGTCGTTGGCTACGATAGGTCGTACAAGGAACCGCAATTACCAAAGTGCTGCTTGCATTAATAGCATCACGACTAACAATAATTACTGGGCGAATTCCTCCTTGTTCAGAACCCTCAATGGGGTCAAGACGAGCATCATAAACATCACCCCTTTTCATAATCAGATTCTCCTATTTGCCATGCCTCCCAATCAGATTGAGCAAATTCTTCGGTAATTTGCAGTGCTTCTGCTTGATACTCAGTATCATTAGCCATTCCAGCAAAAGCGGCATCAATTTCAGCGCGTTTTATTACTAACAGTTCTTTACGCAAAGCCCTTGTAATAAGTTCATCTCGACTCTTAGCTTTTCCAGCTTTTACCGCCTGCTCAGTTGCTTCTAAAAGCTTAGATGGTAATGCCACATCATTGAGAACAATTAAGTTTTCCATAATTCTGTCACTTTCTAATAGAGGGTAAACCCGAACGCTCCCGTCATAAATTATCTACTTTCACTCCTCAATACTCAAAACAAAGAATCAAGCATTTCAGAAATATCACGTTGGTCACGCCCCCGGTTGTCATCGTAAACCATCAAAGTGTCGAGCTTCCGATGGCGGCTCAACTTCTGGACTTTTCGCACATTCCCATCAGTCGCATCCAGCGCCGCCGTAATTGAACTATGCCTTATCCTGTGGGGACTCATCTGCTTATTAATGCCAGCTTTCTCACACAGGCGGACAACAATCTTGCGGATGCCATCACCCGTCAATCTGTGTCCTGAGTTAGCAAAATCAAGAGAAGTAAACAGAGGGGCATTACCGGGGATTCTAGGTTTGGCAGCCAACCAATCAGCGATCGCGCTTACCGTCGCCGCCCCCAAATCCACAACCTCAGACTGAGTGCCACGCCCCTTACCCAAAATTCTTAGAGACTTGGCAACGGGGTCAAAATCTGACACATTCAACTGGCTAACCTCATTGCGGCGGAGGGCATTACCCCAAAGTAACCGCAACAGAGCATAATCCCGTTTGCCTGACAAAGAAGTGCGATCGCATCGGAGCAACACCCGCTCAAAAGTCGCCGCATCAATCCCAGTCGTATCCCGATATTTAGCGACTTTCTCACCCTTGATATCAGTCAAACTGTAATGACACACGCCCAACTTGCGCCCCATTTCCACCAAAGACTTGAGAGCAGCCAGTCTCCTGTTGACCGTCGCTTCCTTGAGTCCTTTATTAATCAGCTTGGCTTTGTACTTCAAAACCACCGCCACAGCTTGACGTTCCTCCAGATGCAGAAACTCCAGAACGCTATCGGGAGTTGCCTGCTGTCCCGTCATAGTTTTGAGAAAATCATTGACATCTTTCTCATAGGCGCGGCGGGTATTTTCAGAGCGCTTGTCAGCTAGTAATTGTTGAAGCACATCGGGGTCAGTGTCGAGGGTTTGAAAATGCCTATCAAATTTGGCCTCAAGAGAGGCCTCAAGATTGATAGTAACGAGTTTGCTATTCATCATTTTACGGTATTGATAAGGGATATTTCCGATAACAGTAGGGTTCAAGGGAACCCATATAAACGTGAGTTCGATGGAGTCTGATCGCCACTTGCACAGGTTCAGATTGGGTAGGCGCGAGCCACAAACAAGCGACTTTTGGGCTGGCGATCGCCACTTGCACAGGGGGAACTATGGGCCTGCGCGAGCCACCATCCGGTTACCCAATAGTCACAGCTCAAATTATGAGTTCGCTTTTTTGTACAAAAGTGCGGTAGCACTGCATTCAATCAAACGGGAGGCTCCCTGTACTGCAACTCAAGAAGAGAAAAACGCTACCGCCTTTGTCCGATACATTATGCAATAGCTGAATGGCTAATAACGAGGCCGCTATTTTTTAGGCAATATTAACAGCCTATTCGATTAATTCTGCTTGCTCAATTGTGAAAGCACAGCTTGCTATATATGCTACTAATTTTGAACTCACCTCTGCTACAATTGCTTAAAACGGGATTGTAGAGTTTGCTGTTAAATTGTTAAATAAGTCTTAAGTGTACCGGGACAGGAAAAAACCTCAAAATTCACTTTTTGAGACTGATTTTTCATGATTTTTTTTGCATAAATTTATGCAAGCTGGGAAACTAAGGGAAAAAGCAGGGAGGAGTGAAGCAAGCAATGTTTTTGTGATCACAAACCTGACTTTTAAGTACAGAAGTAAAAATAATGCACCCTCATGAATACGGAAGCCTAACCGTAAGGTCGGGTTTAATACTTTTTTAAGCTTTAATGACAACTGTAACTATTTGCACTACGATAACCTTGAGCTAAGTTATCGCTGTTCGTGTAGCTGTGAGGCCGT
>DATGYA010000281.1:0-4781 GCA_035298405.1 Kamptonema sp.
AGGACTTTTGCTATGAGGCAAGGGTTTTAACCCCTGACGGACTAAGGGTTTGGCGTTAAGTTGACACCAATGGCACGGGGCACTACCCTACAAAATTGCGGTTTTTCCGAGAATGAAACACCCCCCTCCTACTTTTTAAGGAGCACGAGTGGGAAGAGATCGCTTCTATCGTTATTTCGATAACTCGGTGTTGAATTCATTGACTATCCGCCGTTTGAGTTCGATAGATTCGTTACGGGGTAATAAGTCAAATACTTTTCGGAAGGCATCGTCTACCTCCTCGAAGGGTACAATTCCTTTGGCATTAAAAGCTACTTTGCCAGATTTATCGAGCAAAACGGTTTGAGGAACTACACCTTGGTAGTAATGACCTGGTTGTGTGACTGACTCTGAGGGTGTCAGAGGGAGGGAATCGACACTGACTGGGATAAAATCGGCGGCGCGACCATAGTATTCCTGAAGGCTGGAAACTACGGTAGCGTATTGCTTACAATCGCTGCTGTCATCAAGGAAGAATACTAGCAGCGCGGGCTTTTGGCGTTGGAAGGAGTCGGTGAGGGTGACTCTGGGAGGTACGAGGGAACCATTACCACCGTAGAGGGCGAAGATGTTGCCCTCGAAGCGATCGTCATTGATGCCAGCGAATGCTGGTGTACTGAAGGCTAGCAGGCTGCTAAGTGCTATTGCTAGGGCGAAAATGCCAAAAAAGAGGCGATCGCGCCAACTGTGGCGGGAAGGGGAGGTGACAGTTGGATTTTTGAGGGCACAAGGAGTCATAAGTTGTTGCTCTAGTGTTGCTTATTAGGCGAATTTCGCTTATCTACTTTATTTTTATATGTTTGGGGAGTGCTGTAACTGATAAATGCGGTTAGGCGTAGCTACGCCCAAGCATCGCCCCTAATCAAATTGCTGTTTTCTCTCTTCAGACTAGCTGCTTTAGTCTGGCGTTAATATTTAAAGTTAAGGCGAGATTGAGAAGTTGCTCTCGGTTAACCAATTGTTCATAACTTATTTAGAATCAGCTCTCTGAGTACAAGTAATTCTTCCATGATATTGGTAAATGACTTTTATATTTTAGTTCCTTGAGTGTGGACTTCGCCTTCCCCGCGATAGCACTATTAGTAGGGTGCGTCAAATACTAAAACCATTATTATCTCAATCAATAACTTCATCTGATACACCCTACAAGCTGACAATAACAGGTGAGATGCCTATGCTGCAACAGAGGTGCGATCGGAGAAATCTGCTCTAATTCCTGATTTCCCATGTTTTGGAGCGAAAAGTGGGGGTGTTTACGGTTAAGCATGACAGAATTTAGACATGAATAAAATTTTGACTTACTTGTGCTCATCTAGAAGCAATATACTGAGGTTATCTCTAACTGTTCTGGCTGCCTTGTCGCTAACGCCTCGAACACTTGCTGGCCCTGTTTCCCCATCCCATAAACAGCTAGTCAATGGCAGTAAATTTCTTGTCGCAAAGCTTCCAACTCCTCGATCGATTACTTCAAACAGCTCTAACTCTACCCTTGTTGATATAATAAAGGCACAGGGTGCTTCAGAGCGATCGCTCTCTATACAGGAACTTCGCGGTACTGCTACTATTGGCGGTAGATCGGCAAAAGTAGGCGATCGCTTATTGGTTTCTGGCGATGAACTTGTCACTGGTAATGACTCTATAGTTACTTTAGTAATAGACAATAATTCTGGAATTGTTGAAGTTGCAGAAAACACTGCTGTCAAAATAGAAACCCTCTCAGCAGACGCAGCTAATCCAGTTACAGCTATTTTTGTCAGTAAAGGGCGAGTTAGATTATCAATAACATCATCTGCTAGCAAATCTTCCAGTTCTAGAGCCTTGAATGGAGTTAGTGAAACTCGCGTTGCTGGTCTTAATAACTTGACAGGAATTGGTCAAATAGACGAAGTCGCACAAGCTGCCAATTCTGCTAAAAATGCTCCTGTGAGAGTGCGGACTCCAAGGGGAGTTGCTGGAGTTAGAGGCACATCTTTTGGTGTTAATGTTGGGCCTGATGGTAAAACAGGTGTTGATACAATTGGAGGTGCAGTAGGATTTTCTGGAATCCAACAGGAAGTTACAGTTAATGCTGGTTATTGGAGTGTAATTAACTTCGGCGGTGAGCCAACTGTTACCAAAGAAAATCCGGCTTTAAGTATACTCAGAATCCGCAGTTTATCAAGAATCAGTTCGCGAACTTTTCGGTTATTTGGTCAAGTTCAACCGATGGATTTAGTATATGTCAATGGGGAGGCGATCGCAACTGATGCAGAGGGTAAATTTAGAATAGAAGGCGATCTTCCCCTTAGCCGTCGCCTGAAGGTGACAGTGAGAGGGCCATCAGTGAGAGAACGAGTGTATGAATTAGCAGTTCCCTAAATTAGCAGTTATAACCGAAGGAAGAAGGAAGAAGGAAGAAGGAAGAAAGGAAATGCAATTACCTCCAAAATTCTCTTCTCTCTGATTTGTATAACCAAAGCCTCAAAATTAATTTAGGGACTGGTATGAATTTTAAAGATTGGATGGTGCATCTAAAAAAAACAATTTCTGTAGTTCAAAAATACCTAGCAAGTAATCCTCCTTGGCTAACAGGCGCGATGGCAGCAGTTGTTTCTGTAGGAATGTTACAGTTAGGTGCTTGGAGACCTCTAGAATATTTAGGGTACAAAACTTTATTTCAACTTCGCGATCGCAATATTATTCCTAATCCTGGCTGGGATCGGAGAATTGTCGTAATCGGAATTGACGATCGCAGTTTGCAAGAGTATGGTCAATTTCCTTGGTCGCGCGATCGCTACGTGCAATTGCTACAAAGTTTAAAAAAAAGTGCGCCAACTGCTATTGGTTTGGATATTCTGTTTATCGATCCTAGTCCTGAAGATGTCAAATTAGCAGCAGCAATAAAAGCTAGTGGCAATGTCGCGATCGCTAGAACGGGGGATGACGAAAACTTAGTCCCAGAAATCAAAGCCGCTGCTGTTTTTACTGGCGATATTTTGCACGAATCAGATGCAGATGGCATCAGTCGTCAAGCCAATATTTGGTTCAATGGTACACCTAGTTTGAGTGCAGCATTAATTCAAGTTTATAATATCCATAACCCAGGTAATCCGATACTTTTGCCTCAACCAATTGTCGGAGTAGAACAACAAAAAGTTGCGGTTAACTGGCCGGGAAAAACTAGGTTTTTAAATACCTATGGATTTAGTGATGTGGTAGCAGGCAAAATTCCACAAGATACCTTTACTAATAAGTTAATTTTAGTCGGATTTGTAGCTGAAGGTTTGGACACGGTGCGAACGCCTTTAGATCGCACGACGGCTGGGGTTTATCTTCATGCTGCTATGGTTGACAATTTACTTAATTCTAGGCTACTAAGACGAGTACCGAAAATTTGGGAAATAATTTTTTTATTAGGAATTGGGCCTGCTACGAGTTGGCTTTTATTTCATCGAGATGTTAAGGGAAGAAGTGCGATCGCGATTGGTTTACCCACAGGTTGGTTTACCGTCGCCGCCTTATTATTTGGTTTTTCTCACTGGTGGATTCCCATTGCCTCACCTATGGGTACAATTATTTTAGCTGGTATTGCTTTACAAGCGCGAGAACAGTATGAAAAGCAACAGTTAATGCGGCTATTTGAAAAGCACGTTGACCCGGAAACGGCACAGATGATTTGGAAGCGGAAAGCGGAAATTTTTCAACAAGGGGAACTGGAACCTCAAGAAGTTACAGCCACAGTTTTATTTATGGATATCCGTAGTTTTACTACCATTTCTGAAAAAATGCGACCGCGAGAGTTGCTTAACTGGTTGAATACTTATTTGGAGGCGATGACAGACTGCATTATGAATCGCGGCGGCGTTGTGGATAAATATATTGGGGATGCGATTATGGCTGTTTTTGGTGTTCCTTTCTGTCATACCGAAGAGAAAGAAATTCAACAAGATGCTATGAATGCGATCGCCGCCTGTATCGATATGCACGAACGCCTTAACGAACTCAACAAAAAACTCCGAGAACAAAGCAAGCCTCTAATAAAGTTTGGTATAGGTCTCCATACAGGTCAACTCGTTGCAGGCAGCGTCGGGGGTGCAAGGCGGCTGAATTATTCTGTCATCGGCGATGCTGTGAACGTCGCCGCCAGGTTAGAAGCAATGAATAAGGAAGTTACTTCGGATAGTCCCTATAATCTATTAGTTACGGAGAGGACTTTTGACTGCGTGCGCGATCGCTACGAAGGTCAAAAAGTAGGTTCCATCCAACTCCGAGGCAAAGCAGAAGCAACCGTTGTTTACGCCATTCTCGGCGAAAAGCACCTTCCCACCAAAAGCGAAACTTGAACCTTGACAGATTACCTTTTTTATCGTTCCTCTTCATATACTTGACAAATTACTTATTGTACGTATAGTGCTACCTCAAATAATTGTTACAAAGTATTACAACAAGACTAATAAAGTGAACATCATGCCTGAAAATACTGTGCGGGAGGTAGTTAGCACACAGGACTCGCAACCTTCAACTAACAGCCCAACACTTCCCAACACAAAACCCTTGCCTCAAACGCAGCCTAGCTTGTAAAAGCAGGTAAGCGCAGGTGTCATCTGTGGTATTGTAAACAGCAGCAGTAGGAAGCGCTAATTCCCGCCTCGCTTCCTTCCCGGTCAAACACAAAGACGGGATATCCAGCGGGTAAATAAAAGATGAGTATCGTCACCAAATCTATTGTGAATGCCGATGCCGAGGCGAGATATCTCAGCCCA
>DATGYA010000282.1:0-1780 GCA_035298405.1 Kamptonema sp.
GGCGGCTAATGTTTTGCCTTCAACGATTGCGGCTTTACAGGATGGTTATTTTCAGAGTGTAGCAGCGGATGCTAAGTCTGCGGATTTGGCGAGGGCAGTGAGTGCGGGTCAAATGAAGGATGCGGAGATTCTAATTCCGGCAATGCAGGATATTAAGAAGTTGCAAAAGGCGATTTACGACAATTTGCAGGCCGCGATGTTGGATCAAAAATCGGTTGATGCGGCTGTGACTGATGCGGCTAATGCTTGGAATCAAAGGTAGGTAAAGTTTGAGGGGGTGAGTAAAAATTTTTGCTTTGCCCCCTCTCTGAAATTCTCAGAGAACTCTTGACAGATTCCCCTCAAAATGTTATAATTGAGTAAACTAATCGATGAATATATTGCCATGAATAAAAAACCCCATGAAAAGTACGAAAGAATACATGAATGTAATTTCAATTCGCAATCTCCGTAACGATTCTAACTAGTATCCTGATGTGAACAATCGCAGCGAAGATACTTCTGAAGACACTGCACAAGTTATAGAACAGGATTTAATAGATCAAACGATTCAAGTAGGAAGTGGTTATGACTGGACAGGTAGTGGAGTAGAACCACAGTGGGATAATCCAAAATCCACCAAAGTCTATGACCATATTGAACGCCATCACGGCCCAAAACTTAAACCTAGTGACTTTCAGGGAAGAGCTGCATCTAAAAATCAACCTCAAGGTCAGTGGTTAAATTCTCAAGACTGGGTAAAAGCTGAACAAGTGACACCTAAATATCCCGGTCGTTATATTATAAATTTCAAGCGCCCTATTGGGAAGGTTCACTATCCAGATGGCAAAATAATTGAAGATGTTACCCATGCTTTTATTATTAGAAAGTCAGATGGAACACTCAAATGTGGTTATCCCATACTAAATAATACTACGCTGTCCTCATTAGAGAGGAGCGATCAAAATGAATAACTATGTCAATTTTAAAATCCGGCTAGAACAACCTAATTTAGAAAATCATGCTGATCCTCCAGACGACCCATTAGGAGAACTTTCGCATTTTGAATTAGGTTGGAGACTATTTTGTTTTGAATGTGACCATCTAGTATCAATAGAAATTGGGGAAGAAAAAGTAAACGTTTTTTTAGATCCCGATATCTGTATGATTCTAGAAGATGATCTTCCCCAAAAAATTAGCGACTTATCTCAAGGGAAACCCATTCAAATAGAATTTGTGGAAAGTGTTTGTCTCACTCTTGAATTACAGCCCTTAGCGAATGATAAAATTAGCTGTCAATTGAAAAAGTTTGGATATTTATCTTCAAACTACTTTACCCTAAAATCCATAAATCAACACCTTGAGCTGAACAAAACTCAAGTTGTAACAGAGTTAAGGCAATTTGTCGAACTGCTCATGCAAATGGCTTTAGATAGCGGCTACATCACCCACGAAGAAAAGCAAGAATTTGTGAGGCCACTCGGCGAAACTTCTCTGTTACCATTGTAGCCTAATATAGAAAAATGACGATTACTTTTGACAGAGCTACTTATAGCAAACTACTGTCAGACATATCTCCCCAGGCGATCGAAACTGAAGAGGAATACGATCGCCTCCTGAAAGTAGCAGAAAGGCTAACTTTTGCGAAAAACCGCTCTCCAGAGGAGAGGGCTTTACATAATCAAGACATGGGCAGGAGGCCTATCGCGCAATAGATATCGCTAGGGCGATCCTCCGCCTCCCTAAATCAGCGATCGCACCCCGCCACCACCAACCCAACTTAGAATAGTGTCAGAAATTT
>DATGYA010000283.1:0-1894 GCA_035298405.1 Kamptonema sp.
CTGGCGACATATAGGCAAGAGTACCTTCTATAAAGTTAATACTTTTCAGCGTAGGGTTTTCCCGCGATAAAACTGTGGAGATACCAAAGTCGATGATTTTGAGCTGTTTGGTAACTTGGTTAAAAACGATATTGCTAGGGTTAATATCTTTATGAATCACATTTGCAGCATGAATTTGACCTAAGCTTTCAGTCGCTTGAATAGAGATTTCAATAAATTCTGATAATGTAAATTTTTGCTCTGATACTAGCATTCTCAAGGATTTACCGCCAAAATCCTCTAAGACTATCGCGATAGTATTTTGATATTTTTCTAAACTATAAGCTTTGACAGTACTATCTAAATTCAGGTTGCTGGTGATTTCATATTCCTGTTTATACCTGGTAAGTTCTTGCGGAGTAGGATAGTCTTGTTTCAGAAGCTTGACGATGACGGGTTGACTATCTTGCTGGCGGATGCCTTGATAGACAAGGGAGTTGCTACTTTCGTAGATTAGCGTGAGGATTTCGTAGCCAGGAAGGGAGATCATAGTTAAGTTAAATTGCTGCGCTCGTTAGGCGAGAGGTTCCCTGCTTTGTGCTATTGATACGCTAACAGCAGCGGAGGGAGAATTCAAGCTATCGTTAGCAATTAGCAATTAGCCATGAGCAATTAACCATTATTGTAACGGCAAGAAAATCGTCATCACCTCACCCTTTTGAGGTCGTTGCCGCACCACTAATTTTCCCCCCGCCGCTCGAAATAAATTCTTTGTCACGCTCAAATTAAGACTTAAACTACCAGTCTCCGGCTGAAACATCAGCAGCGGCCCAATCGACTTAAGAGGAGAATTAGGAGTGGGAGCAAAATCAGATTCAGTTTTCGTTCCCGGTTGCAATTGAGATTCTAACTGCAACTTTAATTGATTTCCGGCCAACATCACCCCTACTTGAATGTGACTTCCTGTAGGCAGAGTGCGAGTAAAATCTTCAATTAAACCAGTCAAAACTTGGTCTAACATTGCCGGATCGCTGATCACAGTGGGTAAATTTTGTGGTAGAATTACCTCCAGCGTGTGATTGCGCTGACAAGCTTGTTTTTGCCAGCGGGGAAGATTACTTTGAAAAACCTGAGTTAGGGAAATTGCTGTTAGTTGAACTGGAGATTGCTTTGCCTGAGACATTTCTAATTCCACTGCCCGAAAAATCAGACCAAAGCGGTCAATTTGAGCAGTACACTCCGAGTCAATCATTTCTAAACGCTTAACTACTACTGGTTCGAGATTGGGACGCTTAAGTAGTAGCCGAGTTAGCGTGCGAATTGTTGCTAAGGGAGTGCGAACTTCGTGAGCGATCGCTTGTAGCAGCTCTACCTCTGGTGATTTGGAATTGGAAATTTTGGATTTAGAAGTTGATAATAATTCTTTCTCTTTCCCCGAATCTGCAACTCCTATTTTTACTTTGTCCTGTGGTTTGCAATCGTAATCTTCTAATGAAAAATTTTGTAATAGCAGCCGACTAAAACGCATCACAATTTTATAGTCAGGAGGCTGAGGTGCAAACTCCTCAAAAAGTAGCATCATTGATTTAGCTACCCTTGAAACTGACTGATTTAATGTAAAATTTTTACCTTCTGGGAAACTTGCTAGCAATTCATCGCTATCATTAACCCGTAACAACAAGGCGGCCCAAGCTTGCGCCACGACTGCTGGATCGAAGGAAAATTGAAACGCGGGATGGGCACAGCCATGTTCTCCCAAAACCATTACTAAGCTAAAATTAGCTGTTAAAACTAAACAAAACTGCTCGTTGGCTAAAGGATCGCCATTCCCAATAGGTAATGCTGGCGTAGCCGGAGGTATTGAAATTGTCCCCTCTGGTGCTGGCAGCAAAGGTAAAGCGTTTCTAACTTGGGA
>DATGYA010000284.1:0-2226 GCA_035298405.1 Kamptonema sp.
CAGTGGAAATGATGTTTTTATCTTCTCACCCGGTCAGGGAAATGATGTAATTACTGACTTTCAAAAGGGTCAAGATGCAATAGGATTAGCGGGAGGTTTGACTTTCGATCAGCTTAATATTTCCTCTGGTAGCAATGTGACGACAATCAGTTTTGCTAGCACTGGTCAAGTGTTGGCTACTGTGAATGGAGTTGCAGCTAATACTTTGGGTGCGGAAGATTTTAGGGTGATTTAGTTAAGAATTAGGTAGATATAGCCTTATCTTCAACCCCCTTTTTAATTTAAGGGGGTTTTTTAATCGCATCTTAGATTTTACCGTACTGTAGCGATCGCAAAATGAAAGGAGGCAATAGAAAATGCTCAGCCTCCTTTGTTCTTTTTTTTATACATGAACATATAAAAAATTAGCACAAACATAGCTCCTGGTAGTAGGGATAGTATTGCTAAAAGCTAAAGTTTTGTAAAAATTTTAAGGTTTATGCACCTCAAAATTTAACTTACTGTTAACTTAAGGTTAACTGAGATGGCGCTCAGCCCCATTATCTATATAATCTGCCCTGTGTGACAACCGAAGTTTAAGGCAAAGTTGAAAATTATGCTGATGAAATTTAACCTTTCTATTTCTACTAAGGCAGTCACCCACATCCTGATTCGGGTGATAATAGGTCTTACGCTACTCTCCTTTCTTGGGCAGTTGATGGTTTACTTCTTACCTGAGAACCAGTTAACCACCTACTTCGCAAAAGCATTCAATGTCGATCTTGAACGTAACATTCCTACGTTGTACTCATGTTTTGGATTGCTGTTTAGTTCAATGTTACTAGGCGCGATCGCTTATGGTAAAAAGTTAGAAAACAATCGCTATACGCGCCACTGGATGATTTTATCAGGTATATTGTTTTATCAATGTTTAGACGAAGGAGCCCAATTGCACGAGAAATTAATTATGCCACTACGAACTTTATTCCAGGCTAGTGGTTTTCTTTATTTTACGTGGGTTGTTCCGGCCTTCGTTTTATTAGCGCTATTCGGGCTATTTTATCTGAAATTTATTAATCACTTTCCTATTAAGTTTAGAAATTTGTTTATTATGGCAGGGCTTGTCTACATTGGAGGAGCCTTGGGCATGGAATTACTTGGGGGACACTACGCTTCTGTAAATGGGATGGATAATATAGGCTATCAAGTCTTTGTGACTATTGAGGAGTTTTTAGAGATGCTAGGCATCGTTATTTTTATCAACGCTTTGCAGTCTTACATTATCTTTTCATTCAAGGATCTGATTGTCGAAGTTCGCCTAGAGGATTTTCCCCAGATTGTGGAAGAAAAAATCAGCAATAGAACTCTTACTCCTGAGATTCATACACAAGACTTAAGTTAGTCGCAGCATAGCCAATTAATGCTTTGGGAGCTAAAGATTTCAGGGTGATTTAGTTAAGAATTAGGTAGATATATCCTCAACCCCCCTTAAAAAAGGGGGTTGACGATTTGTGTCCGTTTTTAATGGAGAATGAGGGCGATGGTGAGCGCGATCGCAAATATGATAATGAAGGTTAGCATCGGATCGGAGCGATTGATGTGCTTTTCTTTATCACACTTTAAGCAGATGTAGTGGTCGGCATCTTGGGAATTTCTCACCCAGTTACAGAAAGTTTCATCACATTTCATTGTTTTTTTCCTGTTAAATAATCAAATTTGTAGGGGCGGGTTCGCCAAAATCTTTGATTTCAACGCCGGGATTTCATAAACCCGCCCCGCCTATACTTAAAGAGGGAATGAACGAGTGGGAATCAGCAACATTAAGCTACCCATCCAGTTACCAATTTCGACGGCAATTACTTGTTCACCGCAGATATTTCCCCAGTAACGTACTCGATCTAAAAATGTGCTTAAATTCTGGCTAAGTCCTTGCGCGTCGGTGAAGGATTTAATTAAGAAAATGTCTTGTTCAACTGATTGATTGGCGGGATTTTCCCACATTCCTAAGAAGCCATTGGCGGCGGTTGCGCCGCCGAATAAGCGAGATTTTTCGCTCATTAAGGATTTGCCTTGAGCGAAGTGAGAATCGGGCCAATAGGTGCTGATATAGTAATCCGCTACTTTAATTTTGGCGGGGTAGTTTGCTACTATTGCTTTGATGGGTTGGGGGAGGGTTTGTAGTAGGGTAGTCATGGGTGTTGGTTGTGATTGTTGAAGGGCGGTTTTGATCGTGGAGTTGGTTTGAGC
>DATGYA010000285.1:0-10509 GCA_035298405.1 Kamptonema sp.
ACTGATGTTGAAACCGCCACCAATAATATCGGTTGGACCGGTAATCCTGGGTAGCAGCCCTGTCAGGGTGACGTTTGCCTTGATAGTGATTGTGTCTGAGCCAACGTTGGTGTTAGCAACATTGATGGCATTCTGTAGATCGCCAAAGTTGTTAACGTCTAGGTTGATTAGTACGGCGCTATAAGCTTCTCTCGCTGCTTCTGAAAACGCCACAGGAGTTTCAATATCCCCTGTCTTGACTTCCAACTCCCAATCTCCACCCAAAGCCGCACATCCTGTGAGATCGTCGGAGGCTGCAACTTGGGCTCCCGTTAACTTACTCAGCCTTTCCACGAAGGCTACGCCCTCTTCACCTGCTGCTACGTTACAGCCGTAGAGTAAAATTTCTGGATGGTGCGTAGGCGTAGCCAGCCGTAGGCATCGCGCTCCTGCTGGCAGAGCAAACCACTGTTCTAAATAATTCCGATAACTTTCAATATTGCTCAGACACAGCTCACTTGCACCCAATTGCAAGCTGCCTGCTGCACCGTGAGACAATACGTGGACAGCGCTAATGTCTGTCCGTCCAGAGAGGGCTTTTGCAATTTGCTCAACCCCATCGCTCTTAGCGTCAAGGACTATTACTTCTGTGTTGCTGCGATCGACGCTTGCCGTCAGACTCCCATAATCTTCAACTCTTGAGTCTGCGAAAAGGATTTGCTTCCGTTCTTCCTCACGTACCATAATTAATCTCCCCAGTAGTTCTCATTTAAGATTGATAAAACTAATAAAGGCAAGTCTTACGATGCCTTCGGCCGGCTTCGCCTACACAGATGGCTGCCACCACCACAATGGGTTTGCCTGCGGTACAGGCTTGTTGCCTGTAAACTACCGCATAAATGCTGTGAATAGCAAGTATTGCTACACAAAATTTCTAAAAGGGGAATTGGCAAAAACTAATTATTTTTGTAGTTCCCGCCCTAATAGTTTTGTTGGATTGTGTAGAATTGTCAACGGATGAGATAGTTCCCGATTTATAAAAATACAGAACTAACTCTCTTGGTCAGTACTTAGAAAACCTGCACTTTTGCCAGGTATTTTAGTTTTGAGAAGGTGTTCTACTCCTAAGCTTAGGATACCTGGAAATATATTGTTAATAACCTTAGCGAGCAATATTTTTGAACACCATTAACATCAAACAAAAAAATATACTACCATAAACCTAAGATTTTGTCAATATTTTTAGTAGTAGGGCTTTTGGGTGAAGTTAACATTTAGGGTTTTTATCTTCCCCTGGTTAACTATTACGAACCTAGCTTGAAAGCTTCTACAAATAAGCTGTAAATTAAACCTATTTTTAGACAATTTAAAATATCTATCCACAGGGAACGCTCCACCCGCTGACTAACCCGGTAAACTATCCAGTTGAGAAATTCTGTCAAGGCTACCAACATCCCAGCCACGAAAATATCCCACTCAGCGGCTTGTCCCGCGATCGTAGAAAGAGCGCCTCCCAAAAAAAAGCCAAATAGTAAACTAATTATCAGCAGCGAAATCCGCCGCCAAGGATTTTGCAACCAGCCCCCTAATTGTGCGCTGAGAACATCAACAAGTCTGTTGAGACGGGTATTCTGCATAAAGGTAGAAGTGTAGCACAATAGGGATCTGTTATGCCTACATTAAAGATAGTTATTAATTAAGGTGTGGGATCTACCCATTAATCGTAAAGATTATGAAACTTAAAATCTACCCGGCAATTATGGTTGCCGTGTGCCTTGTACTTGTCGGGGTGTGGCTGGGGCGAACTCAGGTTGGTTTTTGGAGTACTTCAAAGAAGCAACCAGCTTCCCCAAACTCAGCGACAATAATGCCTCCAGCACTGTCGCCTGTTTCCGCCACCCCGATACCGCGTGCGATCGCATCGCCTGTTCCCATAGACAAACCCCTAGAGAACAAATTAGCAGCAAAAGCAAAAACAGCACCGTCAAATCCTCAAGCTACTGGATCTCTGCGGGTGAGCAACCGTACCGAGCATCCCGTGCGCGTCGCTCTACTGTCGCGGAAATCTGGGGAAAAGTCCAATTCTAAACCTGCTCACTGGGATTTTGCACCAGGGGAAGGTGGGGGCAAAGGATTGCTGTTATCCCTTCCTGAAGGCAAATTGCAACTGAGGGCGGGAGATATTCTGGTTGTCTTTGCTCAGGATGGCTCTCGTCGGTACTGGGGGCCTTATGTTGTGGGCGAAACAGCCGCACCAGTTTGGAATAGCTTAGTCACGGAATGGCAATTGATAGTGCAACCATGAATATAATTAATTTCTGAAGGTTCAGGCTCAAGAGGCAAGAACTCACTGACTGTTAAATACTGGATGAAATTTAAAATTAGCGAGCTCACGGATTTGTTGAAATATCAAGGAAAGCGCCCTGCCCTAGCTTTGGCGCTGTCACTTTTGTGGTTGTGCGCCATTAGCTGGCTGGCATTCTTGTGGAATTTAGGTAATGTCGGTTTAGTTGATGAGACGGAGCCGCTATTTGCTGAAGCTGCTCGCCAGATGACGGTGACTGGAGATTGGATCACGCCGTATTTCAATGGTCAGACGCGCTTTGATAAGCCACCTTTAGTTTACTGGCTGATGGCGATCGCCTATCACACCATCGGCGTTAACTCTCTTGCTGCAAGGCTTCCCTCCGCAGTCGCCGCGATCGCACTTACTTGTCTTGGATTCTATACCCTACATTATTGCACTCAAGAACCAGCAACCATTAATCAAGATGAATCCGATTTTTTAGCTCAAAATCCATCAGAGTCGCCAGTTAGGAAGCAATCTTCCCAAACTCCAAACTTTCTTGCCCCTTGGATTGTTTCTGCCTTAATTGCCTTAAATCCAGAAACTATTGCTTGGGGAAGAACTGGTGTCTCAGATATGCTACTGACAGGCTGTATGTGTTCAGCCTTACTAAGCTTTTTTATTGGATATGCCAAGGAAGAAGAAAGAAGAAAAAACAACCCAGAAAAGCTGCCTTTCTCTCGTTGGTATTTAGCTTTTTATGTGCTGATCGCATTGGCAATTTTGACTAAAGGCCCAGTTGGGATAGTATTGCCAATAATTATTATCGGTAGCTTTGCACTTTACCTCGGTAATGGTCGAGAACTATGGCAAGAAATGCGCCCTCTGCGTGGCTTATTAATTATTCTGGTTATAGCTTTACCTTGGTTTGTTCTCGTTACCTTGGCTAATGGTGAAGCTTACATTGACTCCTTTTTTGGCTACCACAATTTTCAGCGCTTTACTCAGGTAGTTAACCGCCACGCCGCACCCTGGTATTTTTACTTTTTGGTGGTACTGGTTGGTTTTGCTCCTTGGTCTATTTATTTACCCTCTGCGATCGCACGTCTCCGTTTTTGGCAGCGTAGCTATTGGCGTCGTCAGCCCCGCAAATCTCAACTAAGTTTATTTGCCCTATTTTGGTTCGCTTGTATTTTCGGTTTCTTCACTGTTGCTGTCACTAAACTGCCTAGTTATGTATTACCTTTAATGCCCGCTGCGGCTATTTTAGTAACGTTACTATGGAGCGATATAATTGAACAGGGATCGTCGGTGAAGAAAGAAAGATTTAAGGCTTTAGAACAACAGAAGGAAGCAATTAATCCAGATTCTTTCTCTCTTTCTCTGACTATATCCTTCATTGTCAATGTGATATTTTTGCTAGTTTTAGCGGGAGCAATTCTATACAGCTTCCACTGGCTAGGAAACGATCCGGCAATGCCCAATTTTGCGGAAATATTCAGAAAGTCTGGTTTGCCTCAAACCGGAGGAGCAATTTGGGCGATCGCGGCGGTTGCTGTGTCAATTCTAATTTGGCGGCGGCTCACGCCTTGGATTTTGAGTGTTAACTTAGTTGCTTTAGTAGCATTTATTATCTTTGTCATCACTCCTGTCTACAATATAGTCGATGAACAGCGACAGTTACCTCTGCGACAGTTAGCGCATACCATAGTTCAAGAAAAGCTGCCAGAGGAAGAGTTAATTATGATTGGTTTTCCCAAACCAAGCCTAGTATTTTACACACAAAAATCTGTTACTTACTATCGCCTTCCTAGAGCTGCCGTAGAGTATATCCAAAAGTCTCCAAGTCAATCTCCCGCCACTGTTCTAATTCTTGGCTATCCGAACAAATTTACTGAACTTGGACTCCAAAGCAATCAATATCAAACTTTAGATACTAAAGGAGCATACCAACTTGCCAGAGTTCCCAAAAAACTGTTTGCAACCAATTAAACTCTATTTTATTCTCTTCCTCTTACCTCTGTGTCCTCTGCGCCTTTGCGGTTCGTAAAAAAGGGGGATATCCCCCAAATTTGTTATGACAACAGAGATGCGATCGCGCCTTTTTACGAGCCCAATCTAAAAGCGCGATCGCAGTTTCTTAATTTCAATACCAGTTTCAAAAATATAGCTAGGGAAGAGGGAACAGCGAAAATACGACCTAAGCGATTATGAACCAGAGGTCAGAGTTGGAGTTGCCCTAAGCGCCTTAGCGGTTGCTATATATATTTATAATTCAAACTAAGGGCCAATTTAAAACAAATCCCGGCAACACATCCTCTCCTGATAAACTCACAGGAAATTGTACAATTTCTACCGTGCGATCGCGCCGATAAATTTCGACCTGTTGCTGTTGAGGATTAATTAGCCAACCTAACTGCAAACCACTATTGAGATATTCCTGCATTTTCTCCCGCAGGGGTTGAATCGCATCTGTACGCGATCGCAACTCAATTACAAAATCAGGACAAATTGGCGGAAACTTCTCTTGTTCTTCCTCTGTTAAAGCGGACCATCGTTCTAACTTTACCCAAGCCACATCAGGAGAGCGATCGCCCCCATTCGGTAAACGAAAAATTGTCGAAGAACTAAAAACTATCCCTAGTTGCGTTTGCCGATTCCATAAGTTCACATCTGTAATTAAACTCGCTTCTCTATTTCCACTGACTCCACCTACAGGGGACATAATAACGATCTCTCCCTTAGCTGTGCGTTCAAATTGCCAGTCTCGATTAACCTGACACAAGCGGTAAAACTGTTCGTCACTCAAATCGACATTTTCCAAATTTAAAACAATAGTCGTCATTCTCTCGAACTCCGATATCAATATTAAAAACTTACTTGATACAATTAATATTGTACATCAACTGTAATTTCCAATCAAAATGAGAATTAAAATTCAGCGGTTATTACTGCCACTTTTGCTGGTTGGGGTGATAATTTTAGGGGGATGTGGGAATTCACCGGCGACAAGTTCCTCACCCATCCCCAGCCCCTCTGCTACTGAAGCTAATTCTGCTTCACCTGTACCGCAGGCGAGCAGCCCACAACTTAGTAATGTACCTCGTCTAAATGGGAAAGCAACGGTAGTAATGGTAGTCAAAGGTTCCCCAATTACTATCGAAGTGGACGGCACAAATGCACCAATTACTGCTGGTAATTTTGTCGATTTGGTCAAGCGAGGAGTTTATGATGGTTTGGTATTTCACCGAGTAGTTCGGGAACCGCAACCTTTTGTCGTTCAAGGCGGCGATCCGCAGGGGAAAGATCCTAAGTTTCCGGCGGGGAGGTTAGGAACTGGCGGGTTTATCGATCCGGCAACTTCTAAAGAGCGTTATATTCCTCTAGAAATTAAGGCGAAAGGAGCGAAAGAACCCACCTATAGCACGACGCTGGAACAAGCTGGAGTGACAGCTAAACCTGTGTTACAACACACTCGCGGGGCTGTAGCGATGGCTCGATCTAACCCTCCGGATTCGGCTTCTTCTCAGTTTTATTTTGCTTTGAGCGACTTACCATTTTTGGACGGTAGTTATGCAGTTTTTGGCTATGTAACGCAAGGCATGGAAACGGTGGATCAAATTCAAGCGGGCGATCGCATTGAATCGGCAAAGGTAACGCAGGGTTTGGAAAATTTGAAATAAATTAGGGGATGTTAACTGTTAACGGTTAACTGTTAACGGTTAACTGTTAACTGTTAGTAATTTAAAATGACAGTGGAAGTTGTTGTTACTGGCATCGGTGTTGTTTCAGCTTTAGGTACGCTGGAATCTACTTGGCAACAGATTTTAGCTGGTGATTCAGGGATTCGACTGCATCAACCTTTTGGAGAAATTGAACGCCGACCTTTGGCTTTAATTGGCAAAAAACCTGCTGATTTTATCTTATTAACTCGGCAGGTTTTGGCTGATGCTATTGTTGATGCAGATTTAATTTTACCTTTGCCTGATTGCGGCTTAGTAATTGGCTCAAGTCGCGGAAATCAAGCAAAGTTGGAGGAGTTGGCAAGGGAAGGAAACAGGAAAAAGGAAGAAGGCTTTAGTTATTTAGAAGAGAAGGAGAAAGAAAGAGAATTATTAATTAACAATTATCAATTTATTGATTTTATGCCTCATACAGGGGCGATCGCGGCTGCTAATTTCATTGGTTCGGGGGGGCCTGCGATCGCACCTGCGGCAGCTTGTGCAACCGGAATTTGGGCGATCGCGCAAGGTTTCGAGTTGATCCAAACTGGGCAATGCGATCGCGTCATCGTCGGTGCTGTTGAAGCCCCGATTACGCCCTTAACCCTGGCAGGATTTAATCAGATGGGTGCTTTGGCGAAAACGGGGGCTTATCCCTTTGATTCACGGCGAGAAGGCTTTGTCTTGGCAGAAGGTGCTGCGATCTTAGTGCTAGAGTCTGCTGAGTTAGCTAAGTGTCGCGGCGCTAAAATTTACGGTCAAGTTTTGGGTTTTGGTTTAACAAATGATGCGTGTTATGCAACTGCACCGGAACTAGGGGGAAAAAGTGGATTAGCTGCTATTAAACAATGCCTAGAACGCAGTAATTTATCACCAGATCGGATTGATTATATCCACGCTCACGGCACTGCAACTCAGTTAAATGATGAGCATGAAGCAATGTTGATTGAAAAGTTGTTTCCTCAAGGAGTTGCTGTTAGTTCGACTAAGGCAGCAACGGGTCATACTTTGGGAGCCTCTGGTGCATTAGGTGCGGCATTTTGTTTAATGAGTATTAAACATCAAATATTGCCGCCTTGTGTGGGGTTGAGGGAATCAAATTTTAATTTAGATTTAGTGAAGCTGGCACGTCGGGTTAAAATCAGGAATGTGCTTTGTTTTAGCTTTGGGTTTGGGGGGCAAAATGCTGTGGTAGCTTTAGGTAGGTATAGGTAGGGTGCGGCTCGATGACAATAATTGAAGAAATTAGGGTTAAAATTGTACAGGGTGATTTTGAATTTTTAAACTTAGGAGAAGCCAAAATGGAAACTGACATTTTGAAAGAAACAATTGTAGAAGAAAAAGTGAATTTTACCTAGAGATTAAGGGCAAGTTTATCATTTTTGAAAACGTCCCAGCTAGGGTTTGTGTGGAAACGGGAGAACGTTTTTTTTCTCCTGATACAGTAGAGCGTTTGCAGCAAATGGTTTGGGAAGATAGAAAGCCTAATCGCGTGATTGAGACACCTGTAATTGAGTTTACTGCATAGTAGATTTTGCCTCATAATAACATTAAAAACTCATCAACACTAAGACCTGCATCTCGGATAATCGAGCGCAACGTTCCCTCAGCTAACTCCTTGTGATCTGGAACAACTACCTGGGCAAAAGGCTCGTCTCGACGCAATATCATATGGCTGCCTTGTTGTCGTTTTAGGTAGAAATCTACCTTTTTGAGAGCCTTAAAACAATCTCTACCAGAAATCCTCGGTAGTCTGCTCATACCACCACCCATAGAGCTTCAAAATTTTCTTGCGGAACTGGCAAGTTATCTTCCTCTAAGGCAGCAATGTATCCCTCAATAGCTTCCTTGATATTGCGAATAGCTTCTTCCTTAGTCTTTCCCTGGCTAATGCAACCCGGTAAACTAGGACATTCTACAACCCAATAACCGTCTGGTTCAGGATGAATAATGACTTGTCTCATGTTCCCATTTAGTGACAAAGAATTTACCATATTTATCATAAACAATTAAAAATGTGAAACCACGATCGCGTCTTCCTTCACTCTCTCTTGATTCCTCAAAACAGTTCAGATTGCATATCATGTAAAACTAAATTTGTCAAGTATATTAATAAATAAATCAATCGCTCTGCTTTATGGACTATCGCAAATTTACACTTAAGGCTCAGTTTGGCTTAGAGGTACGGATGTGATAGTCTAACGGAGAGTAACACGAATAGGCGTATGCAATATTAGCGAGGTGAAGCTATACTTAAACGCGGCGCGATCGCCTCGATACTCACCTCAAGGCGAAGCTGAAAAAAACTGAGTATTTGTACTGGACTACCTAACCCTGGGATGAAATCAGACTTTTAGCCTTATTTCCGGGCCAAGGGAGCGCTTGACCAAGTGGTGCTAGTGAAGAAATACTTAGGGGAAATATAGAAGAAAGAAACTGCAAAAATTAATCATTAGGTAATCTCAAATGGAGCTAGCATCCCATCGATTTATCTCTTATTTTGACCAAGAGCAAGCTGACGAACTATGCCAAGTGGCCGAATTGGAAAGCTTTCTTGAGGAAAAAGTTGTTTTTGAAGAAGGAGAAATTCCCGATTTTTTATACCTAGTTCTAGATGGTAAAGTTGAGTTTAGCAAACGCACAGCCGCCGGCAAATATCAAACTGTTGCTGTAGCTAAACCAAACGACTTTTTCGGAGAATTTGGAGTTTTAGACGGACAGCCTCGCAGTGCTAGAGCCATCGCTTGCGGCGGCTCAACATTGGCAAAAATTTCTCGTGACACGCTGATGGAAACTTTGCGAATTGCTAAAGGAAGTGCGGTACTACACCTTTTTGGCTACATCACTCAACACCTAAGAGCCACAACAGATCAATACGTGAAACAGTTAGTTCACAAAGAAAAAATGGTGGTAGTGGGAGAAATGGTCAGCACCATAATTCACGACTTTAAAAGTCCTTTTACCGGAATTCAGCTATCCAGTGAAATGCTCAAAGACCTCCATCCAGATGAAGAAACGGCTGAATGGTGCGAACTAATTCAATTGCAGGTGCAGCGAATGTTGGGAATGGCTGACGAAGTGTTAGAATTTTCTCGTGGCAACGCTGTACTGCACAAAAAAACATTTAATTTAGCCGAGACTTTGCGGCAATTTGAAAAGCTAAATAGAGTTTATTTTGAGAGTACCCATGTGGAGTTAGTAGTTGAACCAGTAGATGCAATCGTAGAAGCTGATGAAAACAAAATTTTGCGGGTTTTGCAAAATTTAGTGGGGAATGCTGTAGAAGCTTTTGATGGAAAGGGTGGTAAAGTTGAAATTGGAATTGAGGCAGATGATAAGTGGGTGAAAATTATAATTTCTGACAATGGGCCGGGGATTCCAGAGTCAATTCGAGAACATTTATTTGACGCATTTGTAACTTTTGGAAAGCGAAGTGGTACGGGATTGGGGACTGCGATCGCGAAGTCAATTATCGATGCTCACGGCGGCGACATTACTTTTCAGTCGGAATACTCCCAAGGTACAACTTTCTGCCTCCGTTTACCTCGAATAAAAACTGAATAGCATTCGATTTTAGATGACATTAAATCTAAAATCTCCACCTACAATCTAAAATTTAAAATGGGATGACAGCTACAATTCAAACCTTACCCGCAGAAGTTGTCCATCTAATTGCCGCTGGAGAAGTCATCGACTCTTTGGCGGCTGTGGTGCGGGAATTGGTAGAAAATTCCCTTGATGCGGGTGCAACTAGAATCGTGGTTTCTATTTGGCCGGAGCAGTGGCGAGTGCAAGTCGCAGATAATGGTATGGGGATGGATTTGGCAAATCTCAAGCAGGCGGCAACTGCTCACAGCACTAGCAAAATTAATAGTGTAAAAGATTTGTGGAAGATCACAACTCTGGGATTTCGTGGCGAAGCTTTGCATAGTTTAGCTCAGTTGGCTGAGTTGGAAATTGCGAGTAGAGTTAATGATTTTGGGAATCCGATCGAGTTGAAATTGGGAGCTAAAGAGGAGCAGCAAAACTTGACAACTCAAAATTCCAAATCTGGTTGGCAAGTTGTTTATAATAATGTTGGGGAACCAGCAGAAGTAGAAGCGATCGCGATCGCTCCTGGTACTGTGGTGACAGTATCTAATTTATTTGGCAACTGGCCCGTGCGTCGTGGTTTTGTCGCACCCGCACAGCAATTGCGATCGGTACAATTAACACTTCAGCAAATTGCTCTTTGTCATCCCCGCGTTACGTGGCAAATCCGTCAAGGTGACAACCCTTTTTTACACATTACTCCTGGGATTACAGCACAGGAAATTATACCTCAAATGTTGCGGGGAGTAAGGTTAAGTGATTTACAGCAACTAACCCTGGAAGTGTCGCCACCATCAGAGAGAGGGGGAGAGGGGGAGACTGGGAGAGGGGGAGATTGGGAGAGGGGAAGACTGGGAAAGGGGGAGGATTACGAATTACCAATTACTAACAGTGAAGTAACTGCTCAATTCTTAGATTTGGTAATAGGTT
>DATGYA010000286.1:0-4412 GCA_035298405.1 Kamptonema sp.
CCAACTCCGACACCACCAACGCCAACTCCGACACCCCCGACTCCGACTCCGACACCACCAACGCCGACTCCGACACCCCCAACTCCGACTCCGACACCACCAACACCAACTCCGACACCACCAACACCAACTCCGACACCACCGACACCACCAACACCACCAACACCGACACCACCAACACCACCAACACCAACACCACCAACACCACCAACACCACCAACGCCAACACCACCAACGCCCTCGGTTTCTCCGACACCGACGAGCGTATCCCCCTTGGAAGCTATACTGCAAAAAAGTCAAAACGAATTCAATATCGCCCTTAATCTGCAAAGACCTTCAATTGTTTTGCGATCGGATCTTATTCAATTGCAGAACAACCTCCGCAACCTTACTAGCGAAAATGCCAGAGAACCCATTTTCAACTCAACTTTCCGCAACAACATAGAACGAAGTTTTAATTCAGGCGATATTATTCAGGCATTAGCGCAGATAGACAAATCATTCACTGAAGAATTTGAGTCATATTTCGGCCGTAACTTTAATGCAGCATTGCCATCTCTCAACGATATTCAAGGCACATTAAAAACTATTGAACAGCGAACAGGCACAAAACCAAGCTTGATTTATGTTTTCTCACGGCCAGAACAATTGGAATTAGTGCTAGTAACATCATCAGGATCTATAGTTCACGAGAGTGTACCAGAAGCTAAGCGAGAGGTATTACTACCAACGATCGCAGAATTCAAAAATGATATTACTAATCCTCGTTTGCGGAATACTACCACTTACCGCGCCTCCGCCCAGCAACTTTACAAATGGATAGTTGCACCTTTAGAAACAGCCCTGCAAGAGCGAGGAATTGATACGATCGCATTTACTATGGACAAAGGCCTGCGAGGTATCCCTATTGCTGCTTTGCACGATGGCAAACAGTTTTTGATGGAAAAGTACAATCTCAGCCTCATTCCTACAATCAATTTGACAGATACTCGCTACGTGGATGTTAAAAATTCCCCTGTTTTGGCAATGGGTGCATCACAATTTACCAATTTAAACCCTTTACCAGCAGTGCCAATCGAGATCAAAACAATCATCTCAGAGTGGCCGGGAGTTTCTTTCCTTAACGAAGGTTTTACTTTGGAAAACTTGAAGCGACAACGGGAAAGTCAGGCATTTGGAATCATTCACCTTGCTACTCACGGCGAATTTCAAGCAGGAGCCCCCAGCAATTCTTTTATTCAACTGTGGGACACGCGGCTACAGCTCGATCAACTACGTCAGCTAAGATTGAATGACCCTGCTGTGGAATTATTGGTGTTAAGTGCTTGCAAAACTGCGGTGGGAGATGGGGATGCTGAGTTAGGATTTGGAGGTTTGGCGGTGCAAGCGGGGGTGAAAACGGCCTTGGCGAGTCTTTGGTATGTTAGCGATGAGGGTACTTTAGCACTGATGACGGAGTTTTATGACCAGTTGAGGCGATCGCCGATCAAAGCCGCCGCCCTCCGGCAAACCCAAATCGCTATGCTAAAAGGGCAAGTACGTTTGCAGGGAGGTCAGTTGATTGGCGCTAATGGTTCAATAGTGGAATTGCCGGAGTCTCTACGAAAGCTTAGCGATCGCAATTTATCTCATCCTTTTTATTGGTCGGCCTTTGTGATGATTGGCAGTCCTTGGTAAATCAGGACAAATTTTTGTAGGGGCGTATTGCAATACGCCCCTACTACTCACAAGAATGAATTTTAGTGCAATCCTTGCATGAGTTTACGCAGGAAGCAGCACCGTATCGATGATGTGAATAACGCCATTATCAGCAGCAACATCGGCTGTTGTGACTGTTGAATCATTCACCTTGACACCATTGGAAGCATCAATTTTTACATCAGAACCTTCAACTGTTTTTGCTGATTTCAGCTTAACAACGTCAGCCGCCGTTACCTTGCCTGAAACAACGTGATAGGTCAGAATCTGCTTGAGTTTAGGAAGGTCTTTGAGCAATCCCTCAACAGTACCCTCTGGGAGTTTAGCAAATGCTTCATCCGTGGGCGCGAAGACGGTAAAGGGGCCTGCGCCCTTAAGCGTTTCTACTAGGCCAGCAGCTTTAATTGCAGAGACTAGGGTGCTGAAAGAACCAGCATTAACAGCAGTATCAACTATATCAGCCACGTATTCACCTAGTTTATTTTGTGTTGACCGATACAGTATAACGTACTTTGATAAAAAACGCGATTCCTATAAATTAAATTAATTCAAGACTAAAGCCGTTGGTACGCGATCGCAAGCAGGCTCAGGATTCACTGCCAGATCCACTGGGGTAAAATTTTTCACCTCGTCCGCGATCGCATAAATTATGACAAAACAACTGTGGACGCTGCTTACTTCCGCCTTACTTGTGTGACTAAGGCTAAAAAGTTTAGCCTATGAAATAGGAAGAAAGTAGAAATTTGTCAATCCCCCTACCCCCCATTTAAAAAGGGGAATTGCATTTGACAATCCAAAATAAAAAATAAAAAATTCAAAAATAAGAGTTGGGATGTGCTACGATGACGAAGCACAAATAAAGACAGGACTCCCCAGGGAAACTTCGGTGAAAATCCGGGGCTGTGCGGCAACTGTAAGCGGAAATAAAAAATAAAAAGTTCAAGCTTGTACGGCTATTTTTTAATCTTTCGTGAGCCAGAATGCCTGGGTGTACCTTAATTTAACCTCATATCCCGCCTTGCACGGGAAAGGACATTTAATGGAAGTTACAATTCAGAACTCAGAAGTCAAAAGTTACAATTTAGAGAGTTCAATCTCTTTTTCTCCTCTGCCTTTACAACGCCCTTTGTTGATGGTTGGTCACGGTACGCGCGATAACGACGGCCGCCAAACTTTTTTAGATTTTGTGGATGTTTATCAATCTTTGGATTCTTCACGGCCTGTGGTTCCTTGTTTTTTAGAATTGACAGGGCCGACGATTCAGGAAGGAATAGAGTTATGTTTAGAAAAGGGTTATACTGAGTTTTCGGTGTTGCCTGTTTTGCTGTTTGCGGCGCGGCACAATAAATTTGATATTACGAATGAATTAGACCGGGCGCAGCAGCGCTATCCGCAGTTAAAGTTTCACTATGGGCGGCATTTTGGGATTAGTCCGGGGATTTTGGATTTGTGGCGATCGCGTTTGGCAGAATTAGACACTCCAGACGTTAAGCGATCGGAAACTGTAATCTTATTTGTGGGGCGTGGTTCCAGCGATCCAGATGCTAATGGTGATGTTTACAAAATGGCGCGGATGCTATGGGAAGGTAGCGGTTTCCTGACAGTTGAAACTTGTTTTATTGGCATTACTCATCCCCGCTTAGAGGAAGGTTTTCGCCGCGCTAGACTGTATGAGCCAAAACGGATTATTGTGTTGCCATACTTTCTGTTTACTGGCGCTCTTGTTAAGAAGATATTTGGAATTACGGCGGATCAGCAAGCACAATTTCCTGAGATTGCAATGGTGAATTTGCCGGAAATGGGGATTGCGCGATCGCTCTTGGAAATAGTGCGGGAACGTGAAATTGAAACCCAATTAGGGCAAGTACAGATGAATTGTGAAATGTGCAAATTCCGGTTAGCTGCTGTCGCTAATAATGGACAGGCTCACAGTCACGAACATGGACACGGACACAGCCACGGTCATGGAAATGGACACAGCCACGACCATCACAGTCACGGTCACAGTCACGATAGTGCACACGCGCCTGTTGACCCTTATGCTGATTTAGAGCAATATCATCAGCGAATTTGGCAGGCTCCTTAAATCAAAGTCCGTAGGGGCGAAGCATTCGGGCAGAAAGTATGAAGGCTCAAAGCCATAAATTATTTGCCCGTAGGTTAGGTACGTAGTTGGGCTTTAGCCCTCCCCCGCTCTCGAAGCGCAACAACGTACCTAAAAATCAACCCGATGTTGTGACACTTGGCTTTAGTCCTAAGAGCGCTGAAGCGCAACAACGTACCTAAAAAGCGGATATCTAGTTTTGGGGGAAGTTTTTATGCGATCGCGCTTAAATTGTTACAAAAATTCACTTTTAGGTCGGTATAAAAAAATTTTTCTGAGATTTGCATAAAAAGTTGGGTGATTTCCATAAATAAAGGTAAGTAGGAAGTTCACCAACCTAAACCTCACTTTTTTTGGAGTCATCAAATGAACGCAATCAAAAACTTATCAATAGTTGCCCTGGGAACCGCGATCTTTATTCTAAACCCTGGAAATACTCGTGCTGCCACCATCGGATCAGCAAATGCGACAGAAAATATTCTCTATCTCAATTCAACAAGAGGTTTTGGCACTGGTAATTTCGGTAACTTTCGTAGCACGATCGCTAATGCTTTAGATAATTATCAAGACGGAACCATATTCGATGTTGACTTCGTTCAAACTCAAGTCA
>DATGYA010000287.1:0-4231 GCA_035298405.1 Kamptonema sp.
AATTTGTGCCCAATAACGTTTGACAATCAATAGACAGTTCCGGTTGTCGGAAGTAGGGCCATAGCTCAGATTATCCGCTATATCCTTCATCAGTTTTAGACCCCGACCGCCGCCAGAATAGACATCCACTTGGTCAGGAACATCTCTAATTCTCTGTTCTAAATCAAAGGGTGGGCCGTAATCCCAGACTTTAATCTCTAAGTGCTCCGGAAACAGGGCTACCTCAATGTCAATAGGAGTGTCAGGCGGTTTGCCTTTGTGAGCATGACGAACCGCATTGGTAAAACCCTCAGCTAAAGCTAATTGACACCTGATCCAAACACTTGTGGGAATCGGTGGCTGATGTAATTGGGCAAACCAAGACAACACGGGGTCTAATTCGTTCAGACCTGTATTGACTTGAAGATGGGCTTTCCCCGGTACTGGCGACTTGTCGGAACCTTTTAATTCAACCACGCTAAGCCACTAAAGTTATACCTATGTTTAAATCAAGTTTAAGTCTAAATTGAGCGCGACCATTGACTCGCCTAGCATTTAGCTCGACTGCTATCTTATTAGACTATACTCAATTGTGGCAAGCGTGTTGGCTGGATATTTTTTTGACTACCCCCAGACCTTGAAAAATTTGTACTACCTGAGCCCCCATGTTTCAAATTCTGGTTATTGACGACGACAGTGCCGTTCAAGAGCTGCTGAGAAGAACCCTCAAAAAACAGGGTTATGAGGTTACGGTAGCGAGCAATGGCGAAGACGGTATTACACAAGCTCAACAGTTGCGTCCAGCTCTGATAATTTGTGACTGGATTATGCCGCGCCTGACGGGAATAGAGGTGTGCCGACGAGTTAAGGCAAATCCAGATTTGTCAACTACTCAATTCTTTTTGTTGACTTCGCTGGGATCGGTGGCCGATCGCGTTAAGGGTCTTGATGCTGGTGCGGATGATTTTATCTCTAAGCCGATTGAACTTAATGAGTTGCAGGCAAGAGTGCGAGCGGGGTTGCGTTTGCATCAGCTCAGCCGAGATTTGCAAATTGCCAAGCAGCTTTTAGAGGCTGAGTTGGCTGAGGCAGCGGATTATGTGCGATCGCTACTTCCAGATCCTTTGATTGAACCTGTGAGCGTGGAGGCAAAGTTTATCCCTTCAAGGCAGTTAGGAGGCGATTGCTTTGACTATTTTTGGCTAGATGCTGATTCTTTGGCGATTTATCTGCTGGATGTGGCTGGACACGGTTTGAAGGCGGCCTTGCCTTCGGTCGCTGTTTTAAATTTGCTGCGATCGCGAGCTATCCCTAATATTAACTACCATCAGCCGAGTGATGTTTTGCGATCGCTCAACACTACTTTTCAGATGAGTTATCAAAATGACAAGTATTTCACTATGTGGTACGGCGTTTACAACCGCTCTAAGGGCCAGTTAGTATATGCCAGTGCTGGCCATCCCCCCGCCGTAATCATATCCTCAGCCGATCGGGGTGAAGCCAAGGCCCAACGCCTGAAAACCCCCGGAATGCCAGTAGGAATGTTTCCCGATGCCGAATATCTAGATAATTCCTGTGATGTAGAGGAGTTGAGTACCCTCTACATCTTTAGTGACGGAGTTTACGAGATTCATCAGCCGGATGGCACGATCTGGGGTCTTGATGCTTTTATCGACTTACTCACTGTCCATAACCGGAAAACCACCGACGTACTCGACTTAGTTTTGAACTACGTTCAAAGTTTAAACGCCAAAGCTGCTTTTGATGATGATTGGTCTTTACTCAAAGTCAACTTTGGCTAATTTACTTCCGGGATCGCATCTTAAACGAATTTGCAAGCGGCTACTACTATAAAAGTTTAGCTGCCCAAAAGAACCTTGCTGTTAAAAGCCTCGCGCGTCGGAAATATCTCGAAAACTCGATCCATACTGGTGAGTTCAAACAAGATTCTGATTTGCTCGTTGATGGAACAGACTACCAATTGACTTCCGGCGGCCCGCACTGTTTTGAGCGCGAGTACAAGAGCACCCAAGCCCGAACTATCCATAAATGTCACATCTTGGAAGTCTATTAATACCACGTCTGCCCCAGCTTCAACTAGATCGCTAATCTCTTGCCGGAATTGACTGGCTTTTGTGCCGTCTAAAATGCCGGAGGGTTGAATAATTTTAACTACAGGACTCATATTTTCCAGTTGCTATATCCGAATGACTAGCCAGATTACGTTAGTATAGCTGCGAGTTGGACTCGTAACCAAAAATTAAATCGGACACACTTTGGCGCGGTGGAGAAGTTTCTCACCTTGCCGATAGCCAGTGTAACGTACTTTAACTGGTTCCCCAGGCTGGGCAGTTCCTTCCATAAGCTGGTGAAATTGGGGGTTATACGGAATAGATGCTCCTACAGTGGCGATCGCCTCTACTCCCCATTCCTGCAATAGCTGTTCAATTGGCCGGAGTAATGGCAGCAATTTCACGGCTGCTAATTGTGGATTTTCCTGAGCTTTACTTGCCGCAGTCGGCCATTGTAGCATCCAAGATTCCAAAATTTGCAATCCTTGCTGCTGAAATTCCTGCATTAAAGTTTCTCGCTGTTCCTGCATCTGAGTTTGCAAACGGCGATATTCTTCTGCTATTGCCCCTGATGCTGACTGCTGAGGTAATTCTACAGACTCAGGCGCAAAAATCGTCAACAACTCAGTTAAGGAAATTCCCAAGCCTTGACTAATTTTGATCAAGGTATCTGTTCGCGTCTGTAAGGCCAAACCCCGCCGCAGTCGGATTAAATCGAGTTCGGAAACGCCAGCTTGTTGACTCAACGCTTTCAAACTAGAAAGCCCGGCCTGTTGCATTAAGCGTTCTAAATCAAGAGTGTAATCGGAAATGTTAACTGCCACAAATTCGCTCTACTAAATTAGTTGTTAGTTGTTAGTTGTTAGTCGAACTAGGCAACCAACAACCAACAGTTAACAGTTAACAAATTTTACTTGTGCTTGGCTTTTTCTTTTTTGCCAGCCGCTTCCTCATCTTCTGCATGAATTTCTGAGGGTTGCAGGTGCGCTTCCAAAAACCACAGCCGCTTGTCGATCGCCCGCGAGACTTCGGTGTATAAATCAGCAGTGTCAGCATCGCCCCATTCTCCCGTCTTATCGATCGCATCCCGGAGCAACTTACCATAGGGAGCATAGCGATCGGCTAAGGCGGTAATATGGGCTTTACCATCAAGGATATCGAAGGGATACTCTGGCAAGCTCGACTCTGCGGCGGCGACGCGGGCTGTTCCCAAAGCCAACCCACCCAAAGCAGTGATCCTTTCGGCTAACATATCGACGTACTCTTCTAATTCTCCTGCCATTTCATCAAACAGCAAGTGTAACTGGTAAAAATCTAAGCCTTTGACGTTCCAGTGGGCTTGCTTGACTTGAGTTTTCAAGTCCAGCGTGGTTGCCAAAGTTTCGTTGAGAATTCCAACAAGTTTAGTGCGCGTTTCTGCGGACAGATCGATGCGAGTTGGGTAAAGGGGTTGTTTGTGGTTGTTCTTACTCATTATGTTTGCACCAAGTTAAATTGTATTTAGAGAAATTTTAGAAAAAATTGGCGGAAGAAACATCCACTAAAAGGATGAGCTGGCTTCAGTGACACCTATTAGGCTAGGTGCATCTGCAAAACGGAACGGGGAGCTCGGCGGACTTTGCAGCGGATGGTTTCGAGGCCGAGGCGATCGCAAGCTTCATATCTGTGGCAACCTGAGAAGCCATAATACTTGCCATCTACTTCTAGCACGTCGATTGGCTCTTTTAATCCTACCTCGCGGATGGACTCCATGAGGGCGGCTACTTTGGTTTGGTCGTTGACTCGCGGCAGGGGGCGGCGAATCTGTTTGATAGGTATTTCTTCTATCCTCATTGCGGCTCTATTTCTTACTTCTTTTTAAATCATACTCATAACGACTTCGAGTTGCAAGCCAATGTCAGGGAACTATGACATTAATTAAACTTATTTAAAATAATGCACAAAAAAGTGCCCTATGTATGTAGTTGCGCTTCAGCACTCTTTGGTATGTAGTTTGGTATGTAGTTGCGCTTCAGCGCTCTTTTAGGGCTAAAGCCCAACTACATACCTTTGAGTAAATTATTGAGGATTCGCTTTACTGAGAGTTAACCAATCTCCACAAACACACCACTGCGGGCAAATTGTTCTTCATCAGGAGTAAAGTGTGAAGCTTTATCAACCAGGTCAGGATCGAAGTAATA
>DATGYA010000288.1:0-6643 GCA_035298405.1 Kamptonema sp.
ACAACTATTTTACCACTTTGTAGCTGTCTTTCTATGCGATCGGTTTTAATCTGTAAAATGCGAGCGCGAGTGTGTTCAGCTTCAGTTACAATCCCAACTTGAGCACCCGTTAGGGAAATTGCCGGCTGTCCCATTTCCTGCAACGCCATACTTAACAGCGCGATCGAAACTTGTTCCCCAGTGGATAACAACATATCCATTTCCCGCTTGTTGGGATTGCTGGAAATTTCCTTAGCTAATTTTACCAGCCCATCAGTGGTTTTTCCCATTGCTGAAACCACAACAACTAAAGAATTGCCAAGCTTTACCGCTTTTACAACTCGCTTTGCTACTTCCTGAATGCGTTCAACTGTACCAACCGAACTGCCACCGTATTTTTGAACGATCAATGCCATAACTTTTACACAAAATACTGCAATACTTACCAGCTAATATACGCAGCCTCTCGACTAGAGCCCAGAATGTTTAAATCACGTCTTAGGCGGTTCCTAGCAAATAAGCATTTTTTATTCTAGCGCAGAAGACGACGGTGAAATCTTTATAGTTTCGTGGAGTCGCGATCGCCTTTCTTAATTTTGACATAAACTCTAGCATTTACAATTTTAAATCGACCAATAACTTGACATCTATACTACCTGTCTTTATCACGTTTAATTGGGTTTTTCTAATTATGCTAACGCCCGATGATTTCTCAATCCCCCAAAAATCCGCTCGCAATCTGTGGATTTTTGCTGTACTATTTCTAATCGTAATCTTCCTCTGTTTAATTATGCGATCGCACTCCACCCCACTCCAACTCCTAACCGATCCATTTCTGCAACTCCCAACGGAGAATTCAGTACGAGTTGTCTGGTTTACGGAGTTTCAAGGTATCCACCACACTGTCAGTTACGGTGAGAACTTAAATCAAATTGCAACTGCTACTACAACTAAACTCAGCCGCACTCGCGAAGACAAAGATTCACGAGTAGCAGAAGCACTAAAAAATGGCGCAGTTGATAATAAACCAATCCTCCGAGATATTTGGCGGCACGAAGCTGAAGTTACAGGTTTAACTCCCGATCTTCGCATTCCCTATCAGGTAAAAAGTGAAAGTGAAAATGGGCAAACTGTTATCAGTCGGATCTTTACACTAGCACCAAAACCAGCACCAGCAACTCCCCTAAAAATTTTACTCACTTCTGACCATCAATTGATGCCAATGACAGCAGCAAATCTTCAAAAAGTAGCTGAGACAATTGGCAGAGTTGATGCTGTCTTTTTAGCGGGAGATTTAGTTAATATACCAGATCGTGCTTCAGAATGGTTCGACGATCTGCGCGGTCGCGCTTTTTTTCCAGGTCTTCAAGGTCGCGCTTTTTCGGAACTCGAAAGAAACGGTATTAAGACTGTTTATAATGGCGGCGAATTGATTCAACACGCCCCTCTATTTCCCGCCCTTGGCAATCACGAAGTTATGGGCAGATTTTCAAGAGATAGCAGTCTCAACTCTCAATTTAATGATAACTTTCCGCGCTTTGCTGCTGAGGAAATATATAAATCTAAGTTTGATATTAAGTTGGGAAATGAAGAAACCGCAAAGGCGCAGAGGGCGCAAAGAGTGGAAGGCAATAATTTTTCATTTGACTGGTTGAAGGATAATTCTTTTAATACTGATACTTACGAAGAGATTTTCACTTTACCGAGTCCGAAGAAATACTATGCTGTGACTTTTGGCGATGTGCGGCTGGTGGTTTTATATATTACGAATATCTGGCGAACTCCTACTCTTGATGCTGAATCTAAGGGGAGATATCGGGAGCGCGATCGCGACTTCAACAACCCCGAACAATGGGGCTATGGACAGCATATCTTTGAGCCAATTGTCAAGGGTAGCGCTCAATATAATTGGCTTCAAGCAGAACTCAACAGTCAAGAATTTAAACAGGCAAAATATAAAGTTGTTATGTTTCATCACCCGCCGCATACTTTAGGCGATAATATTGTACCTGCTTACACCGACCCAGTACAGATAATTGACCGCGATGAGAATGGCGATATTAAAATGATTCGTTACGAATATCCGAAAGAGAATGATTACATCATTCGAGATGTAATGCCATTGTTAGAAAATGCTGATGTACAATTAGTATTGTACGGTCATAGTCACCTGTGGAATCGCTTTGTTAGTCCTAGTGGAATGCACTTTTTAGAGACTTCAAATGTGGGAAATAGCTACGGTGCGGCTATTGGTCAAAGACAGAGATTTGTACCTTCAGGTTATCAAGAGGAATATGTCACCCTTGGCGATCCAAATGGCTTAGAACCTGCGATCCCAACTATTGCACCAGTGTTAGGAGAAGATGGTCAGCCGATGCCTTATATTGCTAGTAACGATCTTACGGTTTTTAGCATTTTTGATACGGCTGTGGGTGTGGTGAGTAGTTATTATTTTGATACGCGGAAACCTGAGTCAGATGTTGTGAAATTTGATGAGTTTAAGTTGAAATAGTGACAAATATAGTTGCTTGATGTCAATAACTTGCTAAAAATACCTAACTAGGCTACGATCTAATTATTGTCTCCTAAAAACTATAACAACACTAACGATTGACCTTACCCAATGGATTCTCAGAAGCTAAAAGAGCCGCGCTCATTGCTGAACTACAGGAAGCTGGTATTAAACACACTCCTGAAGAAATCATCTTTATTGCCAAGACTAGCCTGGGAAAAATTATATTTTTAGAGATAGGAAAAGCCGGAGAACGAGGCTCTGGTCTTGCACACATCGTAGAAAATCATCTACAAGATTTTATCAATCGGGGTATACCTGAAAACCTGATTCCATATACTGTTGTCTTAGCCGTAATTAATGGTACGCCAATAGGTAATCAAGGCCGGAGTCGAACCATTTATCAACTAGAACTCAATGGTATAATACAGTATATATCGGTAGAAGTAAGCATGAACGGTTATATTGTTGGTGCTAATCCTACTTCTACTAGACTAATCAATAAATTTACTCAAGGTTAATAAGTATGGCAATCAAGATTAAGTTGTGGGCTGATTATGGATGCTGGCCGATCTGGGGTGTAGATGAAATTGACAATATCGATCCAGCAGAAATGCCTTTAAGTTTAGAGACGATTACTCGTTTGAACCTATGGCAAGAAATATATGATGCGACTTTGAACCAAGAATATCCGCCTTGGTCTGCGTTTCCGAGTCAGAAAGCTGAAGAAGTTTTTAAACAGGATGGTATCGAGTTGTGGAAACAATTACGTTTTGAACTTGCACCTGATTATGAGGTATTTTACCAAACTGAAGGCAAGTTGCTGAAGCATCCTGATGAATTATTAAAGGTGCTTCAGACTTAGGAAAAAAGGTGCGTCGCACTTTCTAATTGTCCTGATTTGAGTTATCTGTTGGAATTTTGGCAGACGCACTAACGAAATAAGCAATTTAGATGAAATCGCCCCCATCACCTATCCTAACCAAACGGGATGCGACAACAAAGCCGAAAACGGTTGCTTCCCTCGTAACTGATTTGATAACGGTAAATGACCCCTCGGAGCACTCAAATTCCAGATAAACTCATTCGGGTAACGAGTCCAATTATTCCCCTTCTTCCAGCCAATTTGCGGCCAAAACTTATCCCAATTCTTACCAACAGCTAGCCAAATTTCCCGCTGCACCGAAAAGCCAAATTTACCTTCCGAGTGAACTAGCCACAGCGTATTAATAGTTTGCAAATCCGCTGCGGGTAAACTCTCAATCTGAGTAAAATACAGCCACTTTCTTTTAATCGCCGTCTCACCCGCCAATTCACACATCTTTTCCAAAGTCAAGCGATCGGCTTCTTGAAAATCCTGTTTAGCTAGCAATTGTTGCAACAAACTGTAGTCAATCCCAGCCTGCGATCGCAACGGCACAACACCTGTGGGAAAATGAGTCTGGAGAAATTCCGCCGCCTTCGGCAAATTAGAACTATACAAAATTTGGTAAACTTTACCGTCAACCACAGTCGGAGGCGATGGCTTACGCTCTAGTAAAAATTCCATCAATACATCGAAACTGCTCTCTGCTATCTGTTGCAGCAGTTGCAGTTGATTTTTTTCGGAACCAGACCTTAACTTAGAACTGAGTTCAGTTATATTCGGCGATGCTTCTGGCGTGGAGGTAGTAGTGGAGTCAGTCATAAAAAGCTATATCAGCTATCTGCTTTCAGCTATCTGCTTTCAGATAAAATTGGGTTTTCATTTATTGTACAATAGCTTTTAAATCCCCGATCGTAATTTAACACAACCTTGGCAGAACTCAAGCAAATTATGGCTACATTGTCAAGTATACCTTCACAAAACCTCACAAATTTATTAATAAAAGTTAGCTTTTATGGGAACGGCTCTGCTGCAAAATGCGGTTTATTAGAGCAGTTGTAGAGCTGGGAATCTCTACTTTCACAAAAGAAATCTGGCAGCCTATAGCTTGGGCGGTGGGGGCTTCTGGCAGAGTTTCAATTAGATAATCACCGCCTTTAACATAAATATCCGGCTTTATCTTCTCAATTAGTTTAATAGCGGTCTTATCATTAAAAATTACCACTGCGGCGACTGGTTTCAGAGCCGCCAAGACTTCAGCCCGCTGCATTTCCGGTACAATGGGACGGGGCGGACATCCAGGCTGTTGCGGCTTAATAGCTTGCACGCTGGCATCACTATTTAATCCCACAACTAGCGATCGCCCTAAAGCTTTCGCCGCCTGCAAATACCGGACATGACCCGCGTGGATAATATCAAAACAACCATTAGTGAAAACTAGAGGCCGCCATAAACTTTGGTCAGCCGCGATCGCACCCTCAAGTTCTGTCAAAGTGTAAACACCTGAAATCATATAATTTTAGACATTAGATTTATCAATTACCATAAGACAGGGGATGACTTCCACCCAAACAACAGCCCCCACCAATTTTTAATTCTCTCCCCATTTTTTAATTCTTAATTTTCTCTCATTTTTAATTTTCTCCCCATTTTTAATTTTTAATTTTTAATTTTTAATTCTTAAATTACCACCCCCAAGTACCAGGCCCTCCCTTAAAAGGCCCCACAATATCCTTAGTAATCCAGCCGCCATAAAAATCGCCTAATTGCGGTTGCACCTGTTCCCCATCAACATAACAGACATCCATCAAACCAGGGTAAAAAGCCACATAATTTTTAATAGACTCAAAAGCCGGAACCGGATTAGGATAAAACCAAGCCGCATCCGCAACCTGCTTATTCCCCAAAACAATAGTATAGTAACCAGCTTGTCCCTTCCACTCGCACCAAGAAGCTCTCGAAGTTCTCAGTAAACAAGTCATCTGAATATCATCGGGAGGGATATAGTAAAAAGGAGGATGACTCGTTTCCAACACTCGCTTACTGGAATGAGTATCAGCAATAATTGCTCCATTAAAAATTATCTGAACGTGCTTGCTAGAATCCTCAATCCGAGGTGGGCGCGGGTAATCCCAGACAGATTCTTGACCAGGGCCTGGTTCAATTCGACTGATGTTCACTTTTATAAACTCTTCTCTAAAAATAACAATAGGGGAGTAGGCATCATGCCTGCCTTAAGTAGAAGGAAGAAGGAAGAAGGAAGAAGGAAGAAGGAAGAATGCTTATACAGCCAACTTTTTAGCCATCGGTATCTTACGTTTAATTAGGTGGATTTACTTATCACTGGTCATTATGGAGATATCTATTGTAACCTTAATCTTGTGCCAACTTCAAACAAACAAAATTTTAAAACTCCTCTGCAAATATGAGCATTCGCGGTATAGATGTTTCCAGCTATCAGTCCAATGTGAATTGGCAAACCGTTGCCAACAGTGGCATCGTCTTCGGCTTTATCAAAGCAACCGAAGGCGCAACCTTCGTTGATGACACCTTTGCTCGCAATTGGGCAGCGATGAAAGCAGCAGGCATTCAGCGCGGCGCTTACCACTTCTTTCGACCAGCCACTAACGTCCAAGGGCAAATCGACTTATACCTGAAAACCGTAAAGATGGAAGCAGGGGACTTGCCAGCAGTGCTAGATGTAGAAAGCACAGGCGGTTTGAGTGCAACCGAAATCTGCAATCGCATGGCAATATGGCTCGAAGCCGTCGAAAAAGCAACCAACATCCGACCAATTATCTATACCTACCCCGGATTCTGGGACAACCTCGGTACAAAACGCTTCAGCGACTACCCCCTGTGGATCGCCCACTACACCAGTGCTCAAGAACCTTGGGTTCCTGGCGGTTGGAGTAGCTGGACATTCTGGCAGTACACAGACTCAGGCAGCGTCCCTGGAGTTTCAGGCAACGTAGACGTTAACATATTTGAAAGCTTGCGCGAAGGTGGCCCCGCCCCAAAAATCCAAGAAATCCAGAAACACTTGAAAAACAAAGGATTTTATCAGGGGAGTATAGACGGTAACTACAGTACCATTACCAAATCAGCCGCGATCGCCTTTCAAAAATCCAAAGGCTTAGAAGCAGACGGCATAGTTGGCCTCAAAACTTGGACAGCGCTAGTAAGTAAATTTCCCGGCGGTACTCTACCAACTCCATCTCCCTCCCCAACCCCAACCCCTACAGTTGTCCCAAAACCAACACCAACACCCACACCCGCACCTATAC
>DATGYA010000289.1:0-3907 GCA_035298405.1 Kamptonema sp.
CCCGATCGACTTACGCCACCTGCAACCGGATAACCACTCGTCAAAGCTGCACTAATATTTGCGGCTCCCAAAGCTATAAATTCCTGGTTAGCATCAACTTTTTGTCTTCTCTTACTAGCCAAAAACTTACCCACTGAATAGGCTTCCATGAAACCTACAAAACTAATCGCCAACGCCGCCGGAAATAATGTAGCAATTGTATTGCCATCCAGCACCGGAAAAGTGAAAGAAGGCAAACCTTTGGGGATATCACCTACAACTTTTATACCCGCAATTTTATCCAGGTGAAAGCACCAAACAAGCAACGAACTACTAATTACCAGCAGGAGAGGTGCACTTTTAGTTAAGGGCATAATTATCAACTCTTGAAATCCGCGTTTCTTGAGTTTTTTGCCCAACCATTTTGGGAAATAGACTAATATGAGAATGCTGATTAATCCCAAGGATAGAGTAAACCAATTAATTGCACTAATTCCTTTGGCTAGATAAGTTAGCAACTGAATAAAAGATTCTGTTTGGGGAATCTTTAATCCCAACAAATGTTTAACCTGACTAAAACTAATTACAATTGCTGCCGCACTAATAAAGCCAGAAATCACCGCTTGACTGAGAAAATTAACCAAAAATCCTAACTGAAAAACACCCATTAAAATGTCGATCGCACCAATCATTAATGCTAGCAACAATGCTAATCCTAAATATTCCGGTGTATTCTCCGCCGCTAGGGGAACAATTGCTGCCCCAACCATTAACGAATCCAAGGCTACAGGGGCAACAGAAATCAGACGACTGGTACCAAGAAAGGCATAAACTAATAGCGGCAAAATACTAGCATATAGCCCAATTTGAGGAGGTAAACCTGCTAATAAAGCATAGGCCATCGCTTGGGGAATTAGCACAGTGCCGACAACAATCCCGGCAGTAATATCGCCTACTAAATACTCCGGTTGATAATGTAAACCCCAATCTAAAATCGGCAAAAAGTGACTCCAGTGATGCAGCCATTTCTGCTGTTGCGATCGCACAACCATTTTCTTGTTATCAAACATTTCAGTTAATCAAACTATTTAAAGTTAACCCTTGACTCTGACAGGGTTTTAACCCCTATCTTAAAGATGGTGTCGGTATCTCCTAAAGTGGCGATCGCGAAGTTTCCAGACTCAGCTTGAGAACTCAAAAAGGAAGCTCTCACTTCTTAGCCTTCAAATATGCCACGCAACCACTAATTAGTTTTCTAGTTATATTGCTATATAGTAAAGTAAGTTGTACAATTTGACAATAGCAACAATAGGACTTACGCAAAAATATTCGTAACGCCGCCATCTTGGTGGTGATTGCATCGCTAAGATAACGGCGTTACGTAAATCGTGCGTAACTGAACACAAAAGTTAGCAGGGGACGTAAGTAGATTTACTGAACCGGCCAGAACCTTATTGACTACAAAGCAAACAGTCAACCTCTTCTGAAATAAAAAACTATTTATGATTACCTCAACATCCCAGCAGCAGCAAACTCCAGCCTTCGCAACCGCCACCATTACCAAGACATTGCATCACCAAATCGTTTTTATCGGTGGTGGATCTGCGGGACTTACCACCGCCTCTATGTTATTGAAAAAAAACCAATCTCTAGATATTGCCATCATCGAGCCATCGCACAAGCAATATTATCAACCCGGTTGGACAATGACAGGCGGAGGAGTATTTCAAATTGAAGATACAGTGAAGGATAAAAAAGATTTTATTCCTCGACAAGCGACTTGGATCGCCGATCGAGTAGTTAAATTAGACCCAGAAAATAATGCCGTTCTTACCGAAGAAGGTATCCTGGTTCAGTATGATTATTTAATTGTTTGTCCCGGCATTCAATTGGATTGGCATTTAATTAAAGGGTTGAAAGAAGCGATTGGCAAAGATGGTGTTACTAGCAATTATGCTCCTAATTACGCACCTTATACCTGGGAACTCATCAAAAATTTCCGAGGAGGAAACGCTCTCTTTACCTTTCCCAATACTCCGATTAAATGTGGTGGTGCGCCGCAAAAGGTCATGTACATGGCCGATGATACATTCTGTAAATTAGGAGTCCGTCAGCGCACTAACGTGATGTTTCTTACCCCATTAACTAAACTATTTTCTGTGCCAGAGTATTCAGCACTATTAGATAATGTTGTCCAAGCACGACAAATTGATGTTAAGTTCCGGCACAATTTGAAGGAAATTAAAGCTGAAAACAAAGAGGCAATTTTTGATATTCTCGATGATAACGGTGTTGTTGTCGATGAAGTTACGCACAAATACGAAATGATTCACGTCGCACCACCCCAAAGTGCTCCTGACTTTATTAAACAAAGTCCTTTAGCCGTTCCGGGTAATTCCTATGGCTGGGTAGATGTAGATAAATATACCCTCCAGCACAATCGGTATCCAAACGTATTTAGCTTGGGAGATGCTTCTTCGCTGCCAACTTCTAAAACGGCAGCAGCAGCACGCAAACAAGCCGTAATTGTCGCTAAAAACTTGCTAAATTTCATAGAATCTAAACCATTATTACATAAGTATGACGGTTATACTTGCTGTCCTTTAATCACTGGCTATGGCAAGACAATCATGGCTGAATTTGATGGTTATAGCGGTACAGTGCTTTCTAGTTTTCCCCTCAATCCTATGAAAGAGCGTTGGATTATGTGGCAAATGAAAACTTTTGTTTTGCCTTGGATTTATTGGAATCGGATGTTGAAAGGAGAGCAGTTTGAAGGAGATTACATTAAGTTTATTCAGTGGAAAAAGTAATAGGACTTACGCAAAGAAACCGGGTTTCTTTGCGTGAGATGGTAAATCTCGTTGCTACTACCCAAAAGCCACCCGGTTTCTGGCATTAATTGACAGGCTTTTGAGATTTTTTTAGCATCGAAATTCCTGCCAAGTATTGAATTAATCCCAGCTTAAGCGATTTTTTCCCTATGTCAAGATAAATTAGCAAAAATTTCTCGCCAAGGTAGACATTTTTGTATAGCAGAAGGAAGAAGGAAGAAGGAAGAAGGAAGAAGGAAGAAGGATGAGGTAATAATAGCAAGGGTTTCGGCAATCAAGATAGTCCTAACCGTCTTGGCGGTTGCTATAAATTTTGCCTACCTTAGTAACTACTGAAGCTTAAAGCCTTTAGCTGCTAATTGTTGACGGAGACTTTGAATAATTACAGAATCAAGAGTATTTTCTCCCCCATTAGGATTAACTTGACGTTGTTTAGCAACATATTCCTCACGTTTTCGAGATAAGTCACGAATACTAGCTTGAATTTTCTCTCTTTCAGCTTTCTTACCCGCTACATACTCGCGCTTTTGCCCTAAAGTCATACCTCGCATAACTGGCGGTAAAGCATCATTTGATAATTGCTCAAGGGTGACAATTCCTCGATCGAGAGCATCAATTAAGTCCCAAGAAGCATTATTATAATATTCAGAAGCTTTCGCGTTACCGCGCATTGCTAAATTTGGGCCAGCATTACTATCTTCCATCGCCTGACGTTGTTGACCAACTGCTCCTTTTGCGCCATAAGGAATGTATGTTTGATTGAGTCGATCGTTCAATTGAGTAATTTGATCGTCATAAGGGGACTTGATAAATTCAACCTTTTTGTCTTGGTTAATATTGAAGTGACTACCTCCCGCCAAACTAGCTCCTGAAGCCCAAAGTTGTCGCTCCTGACTTTCCGCTGAACCACAATATATAGTGTCAACTAAGACATTTTCCCCAACAGCAATACCAACAGATTCTCGCCAAGAAATGGGGCCTTGATCGAAGGGTTCGTTACCCGCAATAAAAACAACGCGAAAATCGGCGGGATCTTTACTCCACCTTAATTCTTTTAAAGCAGAACGAATTACCCAACCAGCATATTCTTGACC
>DATGYA010000290.1:0-29735 GCA_035298405.1 Kamptonema sp.
AAGGGGGCGATCGCCATAGATGTTATCCACATTTCATACAGTTTTTGACCAGATCCTTTATCCTTTTGGGATGATACAACCCATTGGTGTCAACTTAAGCTGAAACCCCGCCAGGGACTCAAGTCCCTGTCTAATAGCAAAAGTCCTCTAAAGAGGACTGAGGAAGTTAGAGCAACTCATTAGTCCTCTTCAGAGGACTTTTGCTATGAGGCAGGGGTTTTAACCCCTGACGGACTAATGGTTTGACCTTAAGTTGACACCAATGGATACAACCCCAAGCCAACAACCCCTACCCATGAACCAGGAGGTAAAAAGATGAGCACGCTCGTTACTAAGGATGGTACACAAATCTATTACAAGGACTGGGGTACAGGGCAACCCGTTGTCTTCAGTCACGGCTGGCCGCTGAGTGCCGATGCTTGGGAATCCCAGATGTTTTTCCTCGCCTCACACGGCTATCGCTGCATTGCCCACGATCGTCGCGGTCATGGGCGATCGAGCCAACCTTGGAACGGCAATGACATGGACACCTACGCTGACGATCTGGCGGAGCTCTTTGAGGCACTGGATCTTAAGGATGCGGTGACGATCGGACACTCTACCGGCGGTGGCGAAGTGGCGCGGTTTATCGGGCGACACGGAACATCACGGGTTGCCAAAGCAGTTCTCATGGGTGCGGTGCCGCCGATCATGCTCAAGACGGAAGCGAATCCAGATGGGCTACCTATGGAGGTCTTTGACGGCTTTCGGGCGGCGTTTTTGGCTGACAGATCGCAGTTCTTCCTCGATGTGGCCAGTGGCCCGTTCTTTGGCTTCAATCGACCCGGTGCTAAAGTCTCCCAAGGCCTGATTCAGTCGTGGTGGATGCAAGGCATGATGGCTGGCCATAAGAACGCTTATGACTGCATTAAAGCGTTTTCGGAAACAGATTTCACCGAGGATTTGAAGAAGTTTGACGTGCCGACGCTGATTATTCATGGCGATGACGATCAGATCGTGCCGATTGGTGCTTCTGCCCTGTTGTCTGCAAAGCTGGTCAAGAATTCAACATTGAAGATATATCCCGGCGGGTCGCATAGCCTGGGCGACACGAGTAAAGACCAACTCAACGCCGACCTGCTGGAATTCCTCAAATCCTAATGCAAATGCGTGGATGTGAGACATCTCTGTTAAAGATCCGAACGGGTGCATTCTTGTAGATTCGCAACCGTTTCGGATAGCTTCTTCCAAATCAACAATTACAACATTTATAGCAACCGCCAAGGCATTTAGGACAACTCCAACTCTTACCTCTGGTTCATAATCCTGCATAGTCGTAAGCTGTTCGCTGTTCCCTGTTCCCTACCTATAAGTCTACAAAAGCTTAACAATTAACAACTAACCACCAATCAGAATATCATTGCGATTGGCCGCACCTAAAGCAGGTCTATTTCCATTAATATGCGGCGTAATTGCGAAGGGCAAACTCGGTAAAGTCCCCCATTTTTTCACCAACTGTTGTAAGAACAAATCTTGCTCGCTCCTCAACCCATCCCAATCACTACCGCGATTAACAATTGCAAACCAAACTAAACCCTTATCTCGTGTTGGTATCGCTCCAGCCAAAGCAATTACACGATCTAAAGTTCCTGTTTTGGCAACAGTTCCTAAAGGAACATGGCGATATTCCAGCGTTCCTTTGTCACGACCAGAAACTGGAAATAAATCAGCAATCGTTAGATTAGTCGGCTGTAAATAGCGTTGAATTGCTTGCAACATCGCACAGATAGCCCTGGGAGAAATTCGATTTTCTTCCCCCAACCCAGAACCATTAATCAATTGAACTTCAGACTGCGGTACTCCAGCCGCCCAAGCAGTTTGCTGCTGTACAACTTTCGCTCCACCCACAGCATCAGCAAGCATTTGGGCTAGATCGTTATCACTGTAAATATTCATTTGCTTAAGAATTTCCGCCAGAGGAAGCGATCGCCTTTTCAGCAACAAACGACCAGCAGGCACAGAATTCTTAGCAATAATATTTCCCGCGATCGCAACCCGCGGCCTAGCAGTACCCGGAGGCATTTTATAATACAAACCATCTACTCCCGACGGCCAAGTTGCAGAATCTAGCCCAGCCCGCAACAACTCCCCAGCCACCAGAGGACTCGACTCATAATTCATCCAAAACTTGCCAACAATTACCAAATTGCCAGCAACACGAGCAATACCCATCTTATTGAGAGCATTACCAAGCGCGATCGCCTCCTCCCAGACAAACAAAGGGTCGCCCCCACCCTCAACCACCAAATCCCCCTGCAACACCCCATTTTGAATCGGCCCAGTCGCACTCAGCCGCGTTTCAAACTGAAAAGTTGGGCCCCAAGTGTGTAACGAAGCCAAAGAAGTCGCAATCTTAGTCAGCGAAGCCCCAGGCATCGGCACCGTCCCCTCATTACTCGCCAGCGGCATAATTCCCGACTGCATCCATACCCCCTGAGTCCCCTCAATCATCCCCTTTGCCGATAAATCCTGCAAATACCCTTGCACCGCCGCCACTGTCGCCGCATCAGGATTTATCAAAGGCGACTGGTCAAAATTGCCACCACCTAAAATCAACCCAGACAACCCCCCTTCCCCAGCCAGTACCGCCGCAGCATTCAACCCAATCTTTTGCAGTCCCGCCGCTTCCAGCCACAAAGAAATCACACCAGAGCTCAACAATTCCAACATTTCTAACTCCTATAGCACTTATGCAAAATACAGAATTCCTACTTATGGCTTGTGTATCCTGACTTCCTGGTAGAATTTTTAAGGTTTCTCATAACTTTGGTCAATGGGATCGAAACGCGCAAGGATTGCAATAGATGCTATGGGTGGGGATCACGCCCCCGCTGAAATTGTTGCGGGAGCGCTGAAGGCACAGGAAAAATTCGGGGTAGAAATTTTGCTTGTGGGCGACCCAGAGCAAATCGAAGCCTCGCTTAAGCAACAACATCATGCCTCACCGCAGCCAGAAATTGTTCCCTCTGAGGGAACGGTAGAAATGCACGAAGAGCCTTTGAGCGCCTTAAAACGCAAACCCAAGGCTTCAATTAACGTGGCAATGGACTTAGTAAAGCAGCAACGAGCCGACGCTGTGGTATCAGCCGGTCACTCAGGAGCCGCGATGGCCGCAGCCTTGCTGCGGTTGGGCCGACTCCCTGGAATTGACCGCCCCGCCATTGGCGCTGTTTTGCCCACAATGGTATCCAGCAGGCCGGTACTCATCTTAGATGTCGGTGCTAATGTAGACTGTCGCCCAAAGTATTTGGAGCAGTTTGCGGTCATGGGAACGATTTACAGCCAGTACGTACTCGGAGTAACCGAGCCTAAAGTCGGACTTCTCAACATTGGGGAAGAACCTTCTAAAGGAAACGACCAGGCGGTACGTACCCACCAGATGTTAGTTGATAATCCTCAGATTCCTTTTATTGGAAATGCTGAAGGTCGCGACGTACTTTCTGGTAACTTTGATGTGATCGTTTGCGATGGGTTTGTGGGTAATGTCTTATTGAAATTTGCAGAGGCAGTAGGCGAAATTGTCCTGCAAATGTTTAAAGAGGAATTGTCCTCTGGGATCGAAAACAAAATTGCTGCCAAGATGTTGCAACCAAGTCTGAAGCGGTTTAAGCAGCGGGTAGACCACGTTGAACATGGAGGTGGCTTGCTTTTGGGCGTGGCTGGAGTTTGCATTATCAGTCATGGCTCATCTCAAGCAAATTCCATCAGCAATGCCATTCGTCTGGCAAAAGAAGCGATTGATAACCAAGTGCTAGAGCGCATTCAGTCGCAATATCAGAAAAGCGGTCAGGAACAAGAAGCTAGAAGTTAGAGTAAGTTTGTAGGAATTAAAAATTGAAAAGGTAAAACCAAAACCACCTTGCTATTTATTATTAATAGTAGTTTGAGCTAATCAAAGCAACCTTTTTAATTTTTAATTTTTAATTTCTCAAGCTAATAGCTAATTATTGGGAGAGGAAAGTTGCAGCAATCAGGTATAGGTATTGCCTTGACAGGGAGCGGCTCTTGCACGCCGCAATTTTCCCTAGATAATCACGGCCTGAGTCAGATCGTTGAGACATCTGACGAGTGGATTAGTTCGAGAACAGGAATTCGCCAAAGACGGCTGGCGGATGCCGATACTTCTGTGTGCGCGATCGCAGTCGCAGCATCCAAACAGGCGCTAGAAATGGCACAAATAGCACCAACAGATATCGACTTGATTATTTTGGCCACCTCAAGTGCTGACGATTTATTCGGCACTGCTAGCCAAATTCAAGTTCAGTTAGGCGCAACCAAAGCTGTAGCTTTTGATTTGACAGCCGCTTGTTCTGGCTTTGTTTTCGGCTTAGTCACAGCCGCACAGTTCATTCGCACCGGTGCCTATCAAAATGTCTTATTGATTGGCGCTGATATTCTCTCCCGCTGGGTAAATTGGTCAGATCGAGGTACTTGTGTTTTATTTGGCGATGGTGCCGGTGCAGTAGTAATGCAAGCCAACGATCGCGATCGCCTTTTAGGATTTGAAATTCGCAGCGATGGCACCCAAAATGCCTGTCTAAACCTAGCTTACCGCCCCGAACCCAAAGAATTAGTTACAGGCGTTACCATCGGTCAAGGCGCTTATCAACCCATCACCATGAACGGTCAAGAAGTCTACCGTTTTGCAGTCAAAAAAGTCCCTGAAGTCATCGAAAAAGCCATATTTCGATCGAACATCAGCGTCGAGGAAATTGACTGGCTACTCCTACACCAAGCTAATCAGCGGATTCTGGATGCAGTAGCCCAGAGATTAAAAATTCCTCCTGAAAAAGTAATCAGCAATCTTGCTAATTATGGCAACACCTCAGCAGCCTCAATTCCCTTAGCCCTAGATGAAGCCTTGCGACAAGGTAAAATTAAACCAGGTGATACGATCGCGGCCGCTGGTTTTGGTGCCGGATTGACGTGGGGAGCAACAATTTTTCAATGGGGACGTTAAACAGGTAACACTCATTTATTTATTACAAAAAGGGAGATTTAGTAATGAAAAAAAGTTACATAAGAGAACGGATTTAACAACAAATATAACGAATTTGATCGCTTACCAGTTAACTATTAACGTTAACAGTTAACTGTTAATAGTTAACAATTACCAATTACCAAATACCAAATACCAAAAAAATGATTAAAACAGCATGGGTATTTCCCGGTCAAGGTTCTCAGGCAGTTGGAATGGGTGCAGATTTGTTAGAACTGCCAGGAGCAAAAGCCAAATTTAGCCTCGCCGAACAGATTTTAGGATGGTCTGTCCCACAACTGTGTCAAGGTGATGAAGAAAAACTTTCTCGTACCCTTTACACTCAACCTTGCCTTTACGTTATCGAAAGCATTCTAGCTGACTTAATGCGACAAAAAGGCCATTACCCCGCCGTAGTTGCAGGTCACAGTTTAGGAGAATATACCGCTCTTTACGCCGCAGGTGTATTTGACTTTGAGACAGGATTGCGCTTAGTCAAACGTCGCTCCGAACTCATGGATAACGTTTCCGGCGGTCAAATGGTAGCCTTGATGGGTTTTGACCGTCAGCAACTAGAATTGCAAATCCAATATAGTCAAGACGTAGTGTTAGCAAATGACAACAGCGATGGACAAGTCGTAATTTCTGGAAAACCTGCGGCCGTTGAGGGACTTTTAGCAAAAATTAAGGTAAAACGTGCCCTTAAATTAAACGTCTCAGGTGCTTTTCACTCACCTTTGATGGCATCAGCAGCAGCAGAATTTCAACAATTTTTAAAGGCTACAAGATTTTCTGATGCCAAAGTATTTGTACTCTCAAATGCTGAACCAGCACCAACTACAAATGCAGCTACTTTGAAACAGCGTTTGGCTCAACAGATGACAAAAGGCGTTCGGTGGCGAGAAATCTGTTTGCAATTACCCCAGGAAGGTGTGGAGAAAGTGATAGAAATTGGCCCCGGAAAAGTGCTCACAGGTTTGATTAAAAGGAACTCTCCCGATTTAGAGTTGGAAAATGTCAGCACTGCCGCTCAAGTGCCGAATTAATCTTTTGTTAACTGCCCATTAACCTTTCCACGATACAATCCATTGGTAGGGTGGGCGCTCCCATCATCACCCTATTTCTGTGAATCAGAATATAAATGGGAGCACCCTACATCCAAAATCCTGTAGTAGACTGGGCGTAAAATAAAATTCACCAAGCCCTTTATGAAGAAAGTAATTTACTGGTTGATGGGCGAAAAGGCAGGTAGAACAATAGTTGGTACTTGGAATTGGCTATGGGGAATACCAGTGGAATCCGGCGGTCAGGTAGCGGTAGAGGTCGCTGAACAATCCCTGCGTTCAATGCAGGAATCAGTCCAAAAGCTGGCGGCAGCAGTTGCTACTCAAGTCGCAGCTTACCAGCGAGCTAAGCAGAAGTATGACGAAAAAATTAACGAAATCAAAACTTTTGAGCGTCAAGCAATGACAGCTCAAAACAATGGTAACGAAGATGCGGCGCGTCTGGCAATGTCGAAGGTAATTCAAATCGAGCAAATTTTGCCGCAGTTGGAAGAACAGGTAAAACAAGCTGAAACTTATGTGAATGCTTCCAAAGACAAATTAAACCGCGAACGGCAAAAGCTAGAAGCTTACAAAATGGATATGCAGAATATGAAAGATATGGCTGAAATTAACGCGGCATTAGGACAAATTGCCAAGGTTAACAATGACCTCAATATCGATTCTGCCCGCTCTCAGTTTGAGCAAGCCAAAAGTGCTGTACAGCGTCGCAATCTCAAAGAACACGCCTTCGCAGAACTATCAGAAAATCCCCAAGAAAAGCTTCAGGCAGACTTAGAAAAAATGACCGCAGAAGATGAAATCTCTCGCCGCCTGCAAAGGATGCAAAATCAAACTAAAAAACAACTTCCAGAATAAGGAGAATGTATGGCAAAAAGTAGCGGCCCCCCTCCAATCGTTTTCATTTTGCTATTTTTAGGTCTTGTGGGTGCTGGTTATTGGTTTTTTGTGAAGAAGCCAGCCGCAGAGACAAATCCAAGTGCGATCGCACCAGGAACTACACCACCACCTCCACCAACAGAAGCACCTCCCGCCGCACCAGTAGTAGGAGCTGCACCCGCCGCCAAATTTTCGCTCCCCACTTCTGTACCTGCGGGTACTGTGATTAAGATTGATGGTTCTACTAGCATGGTGACAATTAATCAGAACCTCAAAAATGGTTTTCAGGCAAAATTTGCAGGTACTAATGTTAGTACTAGCGCTGGTGGTTCTAATAAGGGAATTGCCGATTTAGTGGCTGGTAGCGTCGATTTAGCAGCCTTATCCCGACCTTTGACATCTCAAGAACAGAGTCAGGGTTTAGTTGCAGTCACAATTGCAGCGGATCAAATTGCTGTAGTTGTTCCTAAGAATAATCCTTTCACTGGTGGGTTAACTTCTGCCCAAGTTCAGGGAATTTTTACCGGAAAAATTAATAATTGGTCTAGCGTTGGAGGAGCAGCGATTCCCCTTCAGGTAGTTAATCGACCGCCTGTTAGTGGTACTCATCAATCCTTTAAGGAACTGGTGCTCAAAGGTAGTGAATTTGGCACTACTCCTAATATTAAGACTATGCCATTGGATACTACAACTTTGCTGTTGCGAGAGTTAGGAAATAATGGGATTGGTTATGCTACCTATGCTCAAGTTGCTAATCAGCAAACAGTTCGGGTTATACCGATTGATGGTGTAGCTCCTGGTACTGCTAATTATCCCTTTCAGCGACAGTTATTTTATGTTTACAAGAATCCTCCTAATCCAGCGGTTCAAGCCTTTTTAGGTTATGCAACTTCTCCTGAAGGTAGGCAGGCGATGTTGGCGGGCAATTGAAGGGTTTGGATTTTGACCCAAGTATATAAACTGCCGTGGATTTGATCGAGCGGTTTGGACTCAAAACAAGGTAGAATTCTAGGCAGACCTACGACAGATTTTTTGAATTTATAATTTTTAATTCTTGAGCTGGTAGGCTAATACTAGATGTTATTTAAAGATGATCTTGGGTGAGTAAAAGCCGCGAACCGATTGAAAGCTTGATGCTCTACCACTTATTCAAGTGGTCGGTTGTCAGTCCTATGCTGCACGTTTATTTTCGTGGTCGCATCTATGGTGCTGAAAATGTGCCTCAGCAGGGGCCGTTGGTGGTAGTCAGCAATCATGCTAGTGACTTTGACCCGCCGCTTCTTTCTTCTTGCATGAAGCGGCCTGTGGCTTTTATGGCGAAGGAGGAGTTATTTGAGATTCCAATTTTGAGAAAAGCTATTGTACTATATGGCGCTTATCCTGTCAAGAGGGGAATGGCAGATCGCAGTGCAATTCGCTCTGCTTTGAGCTATTTAGAGCAGGGATGGGCGACAGGAGTATTTTTGCAAGGAACTCGGACTGCTGATGGTAGGATTACGGAACCGAAGCTGGGGGCGGCTTTGATTGCGGCGAAGGCGAAGGCTCCGCTGTTGCCGGTATCTTTATGGGGTACGAGCGAAATTAGCCGTAAGGGTTCTCCTGTGCCGCGCTCTGTGCCGCTGACGGTACGGATTGGTACGGTAATTGATGCGCCTGGTTCTAGCGATCGCGAAGAATTAGAAGCTATTACCCAAAGATGCGCTACCGAGATCAATGCTATGCACGATTTAGGAAGGTGATATCTAGGTATGTAGTTGGGCTTTAGCGCTCAATGGGAAACGTAGACTTGTATGCCAATCCAAATCCCAATGCGGTTTGAAACTGAACCGTTACTCTGGTTAGTAGATGACGTTTATACAGAAGGTGAATGCCGGAATTTTATAGACTTTATCGAGCAATCATCACCAACTTTAGCTACCAATAATCCCCTCTATCGGGATCAAGATCGCTTGATTGAGGACAACCCCAAAATCGCTGAGGACTTATTTCTCCGTCTCTACCCTCATCTACCAAAGCAGATTAATCTGCTTAAGTTAGTCGGCCTGAATGAACGTCTCAGAATGTATCGCTACCGTACAGGACAGCGATTTGATCCCCACATGGATCATTGGTATCGCCCAAGAGAGAATCGAATTAGCTTGCATACCGTTCTCGTGTATTTCAATGATGACTTTGAAGGCGGGGAAACACGATTCCAAGAGCAGATTGAACAAACGATAATTCCGAAACGTGGAATCGTCGCTATCTTTCAGCACAAAATACGTCATGAAGGCTGTCCTGTGCGCCGAGGAATAAAATATGCAATGCGTTCTGATGTCATTTATGAGGCAGATGAGCCTATTAGTGCGCCGTGTGATGGCGGGCGTTATACCAATTCTTAAAACTCTGACTAAAGATAGTAACTATTCAATTTCTCGTTGATACTATAATATGAGATTATATCTCTAGTTGCCCTTTAAAAAATTGGTATAAAGAAGAATGGAAGATTTGAAAACACAGTTAGCAGAAAATTTGGATGAGGCAACTTGGGAGTGGCTGATGCCTCACGTTGAGCGCGATGTTTTGGTGATTGTTGTACCTGAATTAGATCTATTGGAAGTTGGAGAAGCGATCGCTTCTGACAATGTAAATTTTGTGCAACGTTGCATCGGCGAACAACAGATGACTAAACCATCGCCGGAGCAGATAGCTGAATGGAATCAAAATACAGCTAAAAAATTTAATGCTTTGATTGTATCACCTTATGTGTTAATCCAAGAACAAAGCAATTAGCAATTAGCAATTAGCAATTAGCAATTAGCCATTACCGATTACCAATTTTTAATTGCCCAAGGCTAGCTCCTGTATAACCAGTAGTTAACCAAATAATAGCTCTAACACCATCTCTAACTACTTTTTCAATGGGTTCTGGGGATCGCCCAGAGGGAACGGGGATCGCCTTAAAACTAATGCCTCTACTACCTAAAACTATCTCGCCAATAATCCGAGCTCGCCTCATGTGGTCATCAGAAGTAATCAAATAAACGCTATGAATCCCTTGAGCTTGCAACTCATCGACTAAAGTTGTAAAATTAGTTACAGTATCTACAGCTCGGTAATCTAAATGTAAGCGATCGGGATCGATCCCCGCTTCCGAAAACACCCATTGTGCATATTCTGGATTGCTCCCAGAAGATACCCAGATGGGCAATTGGGGATGTTCGCGGGCAAAATTGGCCGCAAACACCTCTCGCTCCGCAGCGCCGCCCAGCACAAATAAAGCTTGGGGTTGTTCCCAATAACTTTTGAGTTGATGGAACCCAAACCAACACACAATCAAAAGCACCATCAGGAACCAACTTTTACTAGAAGTTCTAAAACGTCGATAACGTCGCCTGCTTAAACCAATATTCAACCGCATTATCTCTACAAAAATTCTGGCTAGCTGACAGATGAGCCTTGATATAAAATCCGACAGGCATACCCTACCAACAGGAATTAAAAACTAAAAATGAAAGATATTCACTTTTAATTTTTAATTTTTAATTTTTAATTTTTAATTTTAACGGGACTGGCCGGATTCGAACCGGCGACCTAGCGCTTCAGATTTGTGTGAGTTTCCCCACTCTCTGGACTATTCCTTCACCGTAGGTTTTTAGCCTTTAGGTGGTGGCCGTATGTTTAAGGAGATTTGTGGAAATTCCTTAAAGCCAGTCTCTGCACCTTCTTTACCTGTTGTAGGGTAAAGCTTGGCTCAAGATTACCATATCTGTTGCCAGACTTAGGCTTCCTTGAGTTTGACCACATTCACTCCCGGAGTTTCCTCGCAGGGTGCCCGATTTTTCAGGAGGCGCTTGCTCTATCCATCTGAGCCACAGCCCCAATTACGAAATCGTTACAATCATAGCACCAGTTACTCGATATTTAACTATTTGCGATCGCTAATTTCTGAATTGCCTCTGATGTCAACTCTTCAACATTGCTGAAAACCATTGCTGCACCTGCATTCATCAAAGTAGCGGCGTAGGAGTCTCGGCGTTCTTGGGTCTGCTGAACGTGAGGGGGTAAAATTCCTACACCTACCCAAACCCTAGACGGCTGAAGTTTTCGCGCTTTTTCAACTGTGTACATATCAGCAACGGTATCACCGACATAAATCACTGGGGTAGCTTCATCGATTCGATGCTGGCGTTGCAGTTCCTCAACTGTTACGAATAGTCCAGTCGGGTCTGGTTTTCCTGGTGCATCTTCCATCGCTACAAGCACTGGTGAGGTTAAGCCGAGTTTACCTTCTAATACATAAAGAGCTTCTGCTCGCATCGCGCCGCTGAAAAATCCCCAAGCGATCGCCCCTTGAGTTAGACTTTCCAGATAAGCAGGGTTTAGCAGTAAAGGTTCAGAGCAGATATAACCCGTCCAGTTTTCGGGGTTTGTCCCTCGATAGCGACTTTGGAAAAAGGCAACTAAGGCATCCCGGTCTAAATCAAGTTGCGATCGCGCCTGACTTTTTGCCTCAAAGTAACGGTAAACTAACTCTTGGGAGGCATCCCAGTCGTTATTCCACAAACCCTCAGACTTGAGGCCGTCGATATCCTCAGAGGTGGGACGATAGGCGGATGAGGTAAAATGCTCAACAGTATCTGCGATCGCGCGTCGGTACGACCCCCCCACATCCCGCACCACCCCGTCAATATCAAACACAACAATAACTTTTTTGTTTGGCATCGATCCTTAAGCTCTGATAAAATTTAAACTTTTCATCTACAAATCTGCTAACATTGTGGTACAATTAACGATTGTATTAATTTTTTGACATGGCTAAGTCTACCCCGGAAATTGGTTTGGTATCCAAGTTCATCTTAAAGGTTCTCTGGTTAGAAGAGAACGTTGCCCTCGCCGTTGACCAAGTTGTAGGCAAAGGCACCAGCCCTTTAACAGCTTACTTTTTCTGGCCCCGTAAAGATGCCTGGGAAGAGCTAAAAAACGAATTGGAAGCTAAACACTGGATTGCCGATAACGATCGCGTAGAAATCCTCAATAAAGCTACAGAAGTCATTAACTACTGGCAAGAAGAAGGCAGACGGCGACCAATGGCAGAAGCTCAGGGAAAATTCCCAGAAGTCACCTTTACCGGCAGCAACTAAGTAGTTAACTGTTAACTGTTAACTATTAGCTATTAACTGTTAACTGTTAACTGTTAACTCTAAGGATTTTATGAGCAATAACGGCAGAGTCGAAAGCAATATTAACCAGCTAAAAAACTGTATTAACCAGCTAAAAAACTGTAGGTTTTATGGGCAGTGAAAATGCAGTTGACAACAGCGAAAACTTACCGCTGGTAACTAACACCGAAGTCCTACAGCAAGCTATCCTCTACAAAGTCAATACTCGCATTAATGCTCGCGGCGAGGTAGTGTTCCCTTGCATACCGGGAATGCTAGAGCATTATCTCAAGTGGATAGATCAATTATTTCATACTCTCCGTCAGCCTCTGCCTCCAGAAAAACAAACAGAATTGCGCCAACTTCTAGCAGTTAAACTAGCTACCGGGTTCCGCATTTCTACTGCTTCAATGTTAATTTTTCAGTATGAGTCAGTTAAGCCTCCTCACAGTGGTTTAGCTTGCAAATTACTAATTGCTAGCTCCACAATGGGAGATCAATACAAAACTTGGGTAGAGACAAGAGAACCCCCTCTTTTCGGCTCTCATCCAGATGCTAAATTGATGGCAATTGCTGCTAAATTTGGCAATCCTCGCGGAGTTAGGATTTTAGACGTAGGCGCAGGAACGGGTCGCAATACGTTGCCCTTAGCAAGACTAGGGCATCCTGTAGATGCGATCGAGTTAACTGAAACTTTTGTCGAACAGTTGCGAGTTGCAGCAGAGGCGGAAAATTTGCCCGTGACTGTGACTTTGGGGGATGTACTCGATCCCTTGGTGCGGATGCGTCCCGCTAGTTACCAAATTGCGATCGCGGCTGAACTGATTTCTCATTTTCAAAAGTTAGATCAAGTCCGACTATTCTTCGCTAAAATGTGCGATTTCCTCTGTTCTGGGGGTCTGTTGCTATTTAGCATTTTTTTAACAGCAGATGGGTATGAACCTGATTCCCTCGTGCGAGAAGTGGCGCAAATGTCCTGGTCTACCTTGTTTACCCCCAAGGAAATGGCAGCAGCAATGGAAGGGTTGCCCTTAGTACAAATATCCAACGAGTTGGTGTTTGAATTTGAACGTCACCACTTGCCACCGGAGGCCTGGCCGCCAACGCCTTGGTTTTCTACTTGGGCAACTGGCAGAGATGTGTTCCCAATGGCAAATGCCCGTCCCCCGATGGAGTTACGCTGGATCTTGTGTCGGCGGCTTTGAAAAGTGTTGAATGTAGAATCAAGGCAAGGGAACCGCAGAGGCGCAGAGGGCGCAGAGGAGGGAACAGAGAGGGGATGAATTTACCTGGCAAATGTAATTTAAGCTTTTGATGAATTCGTAAGGATAATTATGGCTGAGACTGTAAAATCTTCCTACACTAATGAACAAATTGCAGCTTGGCTGCGGGGCTTACTAACTATTGCTTGGGCAGATGGTAACTTTGATGAAGGTGAGCAAGATTTGATTGCTTCCTTGACTCAGGCTGAGTTTGCTCAGGCCTCAGTTGACGCAATTTTTGAACCGATTTCGCCACAGGAATTAGCTGCTGTTTTGGGGAAAGATCGGGGGACGGCTGAGAATTTCTTGAGGACAGCGGTAATGGTGGCCCTAGCAGACGGTATATATTCTGTTTGCGAAGCTGATTTGTTGAATCAGTTTTGCGAGGCTTTTGGGGTGAAGGTGGATGCGATCGCGGCTCTGCGCCACACTATAGAAGACACTAGCATTAATACTGCCGCCGATAAAGATCGGAAATTTGCTGCTGCACGCGATCGCAGCCCTCACAGAGATGTCTTACAACCTGTTAGAGTATGGTTAGATGGTTGGGATATCCACGATCCTAGTGTCGCTCGCTTTGTCTGCAAAATGGTACCGCCCCAGTGTCCTTTTGAGCGAGATATCACTCTCTTTGGTCGCAAAATCGTTCATATTCCTCCTATGTGCAAACTCAATCCACTCTACGACCAGTTAGTAGGTATGCGCTTTAGAGCTCTCTCCTATTTGGCAGATGAATGTAAAGAAGATATATCGGAATATTGCTAATGGTTAGTAGTTAGTGGTTAGTGGTTAGTAGTTAGTAGTTATTAGGAAAATACGACTAAAGACCCAAGACAAACAACGAACAACCAACAACGAACAACCAACAACCAACAACGAACAACTAACAACTAACAACTAACAATCAGCAATTAACAAATTATGCAATTCATAGATCAAGCAGAAATTCAAGTCGTAGCCGGGAAAGGCGGCGACGGTATGGTGGCATTTCGGCGGGAGAAATACGTCCCGGCGGGAGGGCCAGCGGGAGGTAACGGTGGTAAAGGTGGTTCAGTGAATATGGTAGCGGTGGAACGTCTACAAACACTGCTAGATTTTAGATTCGAGCGCATTTTTAAAGGTGAAGATGGTAAGCGCGGTGGCCCGAAGAATATGACTGGGGCTCAGGGAAGCGATCGCACCATTGAAGTTCCTTGTGGCACAGTTATCTATGATGCTGAAACTGGCGAAATGTTAGGAGATTTAGTGAAATCTGGTCAAACTTTCTGCGTTGCCAAAGGAGGTAAAGGCGGTTTAGGAAATAAACACTTTTTGAGCAATTCTAACCGCGCCCCCGATTATGCTTTGCCAGGATTGGAGGGCGAAACCCGGATGTTACGGCTAGAATTGAAGTTATTAGCTGAAGTGGGAATTATTGGCTTGCCAAATGCTGGTAAATCTACTTTGATTTCAGCCTTATCTGCTGCTAGACCGAAAATTGCTGATTACCCATTTACAACTTTAGTACCCAATTTAGGAGTTGTCAGAAAGCCGACTGGTGACGGCACAGTTTTTGCTGATATACCAGGACTAATTGAGGGGGCTCATACAGGCGCGGGTCTCGGCCATGACTTTTTACGCCATATTGAACGCACTCGTTTATTGCTACATTTGATTGATGTTACTGATGCCGATCCCATTGCAAATTATCTAACTATTCAGGAAGAGTTAAAGGCTTACGGGCGAGGTTTAGCGGATCGACAACTAATTTTAGCTTTGAATAAAGTAGATGCAGTTGATACTGAGAGTGAGGAACTTAACTATATAAGAAGTAGGCTAAGCGAACTAGCGCAGGCTCCAGTTTTATTGATTTCTGCTGTTAGTCGCGTTGGTTTAGAAGAATTAATGCAAGAGGTATGGGGAAGACTTGATGAGATGAATGAGAAGGAATCTCTTGAGTTAGTAACCGTCTAAACTGAATTTGTTAACGGTTAACTGTTAACGGTTAACTGTTAACCATATAGAAAAACTTATGAAAGAATCTGAAAGCATTGATATTGTGAATAAATCTGCATTACTAATTGCTGGAACTGATACTGATGCGGGGAAAACTGTTTTGACTTGTGCGATCGCGGCTTATTGGCAGAGGTATTGCTGCGATCGCAGTTTTGGGATTATCAAGCTTTTGCAAACAGGGATAGGCGATCGCGAACTCTACAGCCGTTTATTTTCCCTCGATCAATCCCCTCAAGAGCTCAACCCCTTACACTTCAGTGCGCCATTAGCACCTCCTGTGGCGGCAGAACGGGAAGGGAGGCGTGTAGAATTAGAAAGGGTGTGGAGTACGCTAGAAAGCTTGCGGCAGCAGCGGGATTTTGTATTAGTGGAGAGTTTGGGAGGACTGGGTTCACCTGTGACTTGGGAATTGACGGTGGCAGATTTGGCGCGGGATTGGCGGTTGAGTGCGGTTTTGGTGGTTCCGGTGAGGTTAGGCGCGATCGCACAAGCTGTAGCCAATGTTGCCCTCGCCAGACTAACTAATGTTAAGCTCAAAGGTATTGTCCTCAACTGCGTCAAACCTTGCTCAGACCAAGAAATTGCTGATTGGACACCTACTGATTTAATTGAGTCTTTGACTCAGATTCCCGTGTTGGGGATTTTACCGCACCTTGAGGATGCTACTGACCTTGCTAAATTAGCTCAAGTTGCTTCAGAATTAGATTTAGAACGGTTGATACCTGTAGTCAATGCACTTTCTACTTCAAAATTTAAGTAGATTTCCCCACTAGACATCTCCAATAAATCTTGTGCAATGTGCTTGTAAGTGTTGAGATATCCAATAGATAATAGTTTAATCCGATTGTTTTTGAAATGGTGATAAAAAATGGTTTCAACTTTTCCTAGTCTCAATTCTCTTGCTGGATCGCAACTGCGATTTGAAATTAGAGCTTTAGAACCTCAATTAGTAGAATGGAGACGACACCTACATCAGCGCCCTGAACTGAGTTTCACTGAAAATTTGACGGCTGAATTTGTATCGAAAAAATTGCAGGAGTGGGGAATCACACATCAAGTAGGTATTGCTAAAACAGGAATTGTTGCAACTATAGATAGTGGGAAACCCGGATTAGTTTTAGCAATTCGGGCGGATATGGATGCTTTGCCGATTCAAGAAGAAAATCAGGTATCATATCGCTCTAAACACGATGGAATTATGCACGCTTGCGGTCACGATGGCCATACTGCGATCGCCCTTGGTACTGCCTACTATCTCGCCAATCATCGCGAAGATTTTAACGGTGTTGTTAAGATTATATTCCAACCAGCAGAAGAAGGGCCAGGAGGCGCAAAGCCCATGATTGAAGCGGGAGTTTTAAAGAATCCCGATGTCGATGCAATTATTGGTTTACACTTGTGGAATAATCTTCCTCTCGGCACATTAGGTGTTCGCAGCGGCCCATTGATGGCAGCAGTAGAAATTTTTGAATGTACAATTTTTGGCAAAGGCGGACACGGTGCGATGCCAGATCAAACAGTTGATTCGATTGTTGTTACTGCTCAAATTGTTAATGCTTTGCAAACTATTGTTGCTAGGAATGTCAATCCGATAGACTCAGCAGTAGTGACCGTTGGTGAATTTCATGCTGGCAATGCTCATAATGTGATTGCTGATACAGCTAAAATCAGCGGCACTGTGCGATATTTTAATCCAAAATATCAAGAGCAAAATTTTTTTGGTAAGCGAGTAGAACAGGTGATTTCTGGAACTTGTCAAAGTCATGGTGCCAGCTATGATTTGAATTATTACTCACTATATCCACCAGTAGTTAACGATCCAAAAATCGCAGAATTGGTACGGAAAGTAGCGCACTCAGTTGTGGAAACACCAGCAGGTGTAGTGCCGGAATGTCAAACTATGGGTGGCGAGGATATGTCTTTTTTCCTCCAATCTGTACCAGGTTGCTATTTCTTTTTAGGTTCGGCAAACCCAGATAAAAATTTAGCTTATCCGCATCACCATCCCCGTTTTGATTTTGATGAAACGGCATTAGGCATGGGAGTAGAAATGTTTGTGCGTTGTGTAGAAAGTTTTGGCAATTAGCAATCTGTTAACTGTTAACTGTTAACGGTTAACGGTTAACAGTTAAGATATTGAGCCATTAGCACTATGCAGCAAATTGATAATTCAAAAGTTAAAGATTTAGTGCTAATTGGCGGGGGTCACAGTCATGCAATTGTACTCAGAATGTTTGGCATCAAACCGCTACCGGGGGTGCGTTTGACTCTGATTAGCGATGTAACTCATGCAGCTTATTCTGGAATGCTTCCAGGTCATGTCGCGGGATTTTATAATTATGATGAATGCCATATTGATTTGCGATCGCTATCTCAATTTGCCCAAGCCCAAATTTTTATTGACAAAGCCATTGCCCTTGACCTTGACAAAAATAGAGTGATATGCAGCAATCGCTCGCCTGTAAGTTTTGACCTACTTTCCATTGATATTGGCAGCACACCCAACACTTTATCTGTACCGGGGGCGGCAGCTTATGCAATTCCTGCCAAGCCAGTACCAGAGTTTTTAGCTAATTGGAACCAGTTAATTGAACAGAGGCAAAATTCTCAAAAAACCCTTAATATAGCCATTGTCGGCGGTGGTGCAGGTGGTGTAGAACTCGCATTAAATATGCAAACTCGCTTATTAGCAGTTGATGAATATACTCGCAAAAATGTATCGAATCAGACAGACAAAGCCTCCATTAAATCAGTTACTAAATTTTACTTGTTTCATCGAGATTCAGAGCTAATGACTACTCACAACCAGCTAGTCCAGCGTCGCCTTAAAGAAATACTGATTGGTCGCGGCATTCAATTGCATTTAGCTGAAACAGTATGTACAATAGACAAGCAAAACTCAGATTTACCAATCAGCAATTATCAAATCCTATGTAAATCCGGCTTAAAAGTGGAATGCGATCGCATTTTCTGGGTGACACAAGCATCAGCACCAGATTGGCTCGAAAAATCCGGTTTATCCACCAACAAACAAGGTTTTATTCAAGTTAATGACCAGCTACAATCCATCTCTCACCCTAATATATTTGCCGCAGGCGATATTGCCGCAATGATTAATCATCCGCGCCCTAAAGCTGGAGTATTTGCTGTGCGCCAAGGCAAGCCCCTATTTAAAAATTTGCAGCGGTTCTTGTTAGAAAAGCCGCTAAAACCATTTGTACCGCAGAAACAATACCTTGGTTTAATTGGTACTGGGAAAAAAAGCGCGATCGCATCTCGCGGCCCCTTCATGTGGGAATCACCATTATTGTGGCATTGGAAAGATTGGATCGACCGCCAATTTATGGGAAAATTTCAGTAACCTACCTAACATAGTTATAATTAAAACTACTGATAAAAACTAATTATGTTTAGAAAAATTGGATTTTGGTTACTGTGGGCTGGATTTGCTACCTATTCATTTATTTTTGCCCCCCCAGATAGTCCAGAAACTATAACCCTGATTACTAACCTAATCGCAGGTAAATTAGAAGGAATTAACCCTTTAATAGTAGCTTTGTTCAACATCATGGGAATTTGGCCAATGATTTACAGTTGCTTACTGTTTATTGATGGCAGAGATCAAAAAATACCCGCATGGTTATTTGCGACGCTTTCCTTTGGCTTAGGTGCATTTGCCTTATTACCTTATTTGGCACTGCGGGAACCTAATCCCAAATTTTCGGGCGAGAAAAGCTTATTTATCAAACTGTTAGATTCGCGTTGGATGGGTATTTTTTTAACTTTAGGCGCAGTAGCTTTAGTTACCTATGGCTTGACAAATGGTAACTGGCAAGATTTTATTCAACAGTGGCAAACCAATCGCTTCATCCATGTTATGAGTTTAGATTTCTGTATGCTTTGCCTATTATTTCCCGCCTTACTAAGAGATGATATGGCGCGGCGGGGAATGCAAAATCCTCTAGGGTTTTGGGTAGTAGCCTTAGTACCACTATTTGGGCCGCTAGCTTATCTTTGCCTGCGTACTCCAATTAACGACTACCAACTAACAACTAACAACTAACCACCAACCAATGACTAAACCTCCTATTATCGGCATGACTACCTACAGCCGGGGCCCAGCGGGTGAATTTTGCCTATTTGGAACCTATATAGATGCAGTACAGAGGGCTGGCGGTATCCCAATTTTGCTCCCACCTAATCAAGTAGATCCCATCAGAATTTTTGATGCGATCGATGGCTTAATTTTGTCTGGAGGAGGAGATATCAATCCTGAACTTTATGGCGATTCTTCTCATCCAATGGTTTACTCAGTGAATGCAGAACGCGATGAATTTGAGTTAGCATTAGCCAAGTCAGCCTTTAGTGCAAATATCCCCATTTTAGGAATTTGTCGGGGGATGCAGATGCTCAATATAGCCAGTGGAGGTGACTTGATAATTCACGTACCAGATGCTTATGGAACAAATGTTTTTCACAGAATTGATGAACCTACCAGTCCCGTCGAACATTATATTAAACTTGAGCCAAATAGCTATCTGGAAAAAATTATGGAAACAACTGAAATACCAGTTATTTCTTGGCATCATCAAGCTGTCGGGAAAGTCGCCCCTGGTTGGCGAATTGCGGCCACTGCGCCTGATGGTTTAGTAGAAGCTATAGAGCACGAATCTCATCCTTGGATGTTGGCAGTGCAGTGGCATCCAGAAATGTCGCCCAAATGTTCTGTTAACTCTCGAATATTTCAGGCTTTTGTAAAAGCAGCAGCTTCAATGGCACTTATGAAAATATAGCAATGTCAAGGCAATTAGGACACAGGCCTTTGGATTTGTTTTGTGGCTTATTGGAGGCCAGGATCTATGCTTTGCGGGTGTATTTGTTCTAGCAAAGCTTGATAACGCTGTCGTTCTTGTTCCAGTTGCGCGATCGCATCATCTGCACGTTGCCGTTCTTGTTCAGCGCGTTGACGTTGTTGTTCAGCTTGAGCTTGAGCAAGTTCTTTTTCTTGTCTTTCCTGTTCCCTGAGTTGATCCAGTTCCACAGGAGTGAGAAACCTCCGGCCATCAGGTCGATAAATTTCTAAGTTATTTTCTGTTAATTGAAAGCGAATTTCTAACAGGGGACTCACCCAACCATTCATGTCTGAAATTTCTTCAAACCAATCTTCATTGCGAACAAAACCGCTTAACTCAATATCTTCTGGGTCGTAAACGTAATATTCTTGAACTCCATAGCGTTGATAAAACAGCAATTTTTGTCCCATTTTACCAGCACGATTACCTGGGGAAAGGATTTCAAAAACTACTTGGGGAGCGATGTTATCTTCTTCCCATTGTCTATAGGAACCGCGCCTACCTTTAGGGCGGCCAAAAGCTACCATTGCATCGGGGGCTTGGCGAATTTTATTATTTCCTTGAACGGGATACCAGAGTAAGTCACCCGCGACGAAAACATCAGGATTATTAGCAAAAAGGATTTCTAGGTTTTCTTTGATGAGTACAATCCAGTTAAACTGTTCGGTATTGTCTGACATTGGTTCACCGTCGCAGTCGGGGTAGATGATGTCTGATACAGTTTCGGCTGTTAGTTGTTGTACCATAACTGTTGATGGGTTGGGATGCTTATTTTAGTATAGCTTTTGAGGGTGGGAGGGTTTGGAGGGTGCGATCGCTTTTTTTGGGGGAGAAGGGAGCGATGCTTAAGCTTACCCCAGCGTGCTAACAGATGTTTCATGTTGAGTAGGAGCGATTGCCCTGTCCAGTAATTATTCTAGCTGACGCACCCGTGCCTTGTTCGTTAGTCGTTTAATTGTAGGGTAGGTCAGAAGCAGAAACCCTCGATAGTTGTTGTAGAAATTCTTCTGACGCACCCTACTAATATCAAAAGCTAAACTGCGTCCGTAAATGCCCTACAAACACAGTAGGATTATCCTGAAAATTATTCAAATTAACGATCGCATAAAAAGACGGAACCAGAGAAATATTATCCGTCATTGGCAAGAAGTAACTCCCCTCAATTTCATACTGAGTACCCCCATCGCCAGCCCCTGATACAAAAAACCTGCGGCCTTTAATAATATCCATCGGCACTACAAACGACAGCGTAGCCAAAGCACCTTGCTTGCCTAAATCAGGAAAAGCTAAACCCGCTTGAAATGTCTGCACATTCACATCTGCATCCGAACCATCTTTTACCTGCAAGTGAGCAGAAGCATAGCCATAACGCCCGAACAAGCCAAAACGCCGCGTCACCAACCAATCAAAATTAACCCCAACTACGTCAGTCGAGGCCCCGCCTAAACCCCCATTCGATCGCCCTCCTGGTCCGTCATCAAGCACTCCGGCTATTGGCCGCCTGACATCAAGTTGTCCAGAGCCATTTTCAGGGAGATTTTGATGGCTGTAAGTCAATCGAATATTAGTCCGCGAATTTGGCTTTACTGTTAACTCAGCCGTGAAAGAATTAGAGCGACCAAATAACCCCTTAGTCGGATTAGCAGCCGTGCGAATCCCAGACAAATATTCCTCATTTTCTGCCATATAACCAGCTCGCAATTCTAAGTAGTTATTGGGATACCACTCAACAACTGCACCTGACCCCCTGTTAGGATTGGTAAACAAATCGTTACCAGCCGAGCTGAAACTGCTAGCACCACTCAAATCGCCAGGGTTAAAAACATTCTTGTCAAAGTGTGCATACCAGTTAACGCGCGGCCCCACTGTCACTTTTACCTTGTCGCTGATGGGAAAAGTATAGTAAAAGTCACGCAGAATTAACTTGTTAGACTCGAACAGGAGAGGACTATGAACTGTAAAAGGAACCCCTGCTGTCAAATATTGACCAGCAGAGGTGTAGGGGGTAATTCCAGGTTCACCGTTGCCTGTAGCTAGAACCATCATTAGAGAGTCTTTCCCAGTGAAAGAAGTGTTGAGAATCAGCCATACTAAGTGGCTAAATGTCACTTCGCTGTCCTCTCTAACCCGCCTCTGAATAGGGTTGCCTTGGTCATCTCGGCTGGCGACTAAGGGAGTTGTACCTTCAGCTTTAATTGTCCCGCCGGCATTGGTTCCTGTCAGGCTGAAATAAACTAAGCCGGAAAGTTTGGTGGTTGTCGAGAATTGATTGCTTTCTAGTTCAGTTGTACGCGCTTCTAAGGTGTTAATGCGCCCTCGGAGGATGGCTAATTCTGCACCAAATTCTGCTTGCAGCTTTTGGAGTACGGCTAAGTCTTCTTTGGTGGTAAGGTTAGCTGTAGTTCCGGCAATTTGCCTGTTGATTTGGTCTAAGCAAGCGTTTAAGCCAGCGGCAAATTCGTAGCGGGTGAGGGCTCTATTGCCGCGAAAATTGCTATCAGGATAACCCGCTATGCAGCCGTAGCGCTCAACGAGGGACTGTAAGGCTGAAAATGCCCAGTCTGTGGGCTGTACATCAGATAACTGGGAAACCGAGGTAACTTGTGCCATGTTGCTAGTCGGGGCATTTGTTACGCTTTCTAATTCGGCTAGAGAGTCTGGTTTTGCTGTTTCTTGGTGATGAATTGTGAGATTTGGTAAAGAGGTGGCGAGACTTTTATGAAGTGCTGGTGGTTTAAATTGCCTCTCAATTTGAGCTGATTCTTCGCTATTCTTGATTGGGGATGTTTCTGCTGCTATGGTAGGAGTTCCTAAAAGTGCATAAAGTGGAGCTATCCCGTAGGTAATACCTACGAGCAAAATTTTCAAGGCATCAGTATTGGGCATATCTTCAAGCTTAATCTTTATTTCCACAGGTTCGTAAGACACAGACATTGCACCCTGGGAAATTTAGCTTTGCTGCTGAGTTTACTTTATCACAATAATTATAAAGATGCGATCGCTGAAGGGAATTTATACTGTGATTAATAAGTATTGATAATGTGATTAAAATCACACGCATTGCTAATTATTCAGGAGTAGATTCTACCTCATTTGATTCACATATTACTCCTTCATAGATATCGCTCATTGACATCTGAACTTGTGCTGAACTAAAGGAAACTGTAGCTGCTTCTCCTTCATAATCTTGAAATAACCATTGTCCTGATTCAGTTTTAAGATACTGCTCGACTAAAAACTCATATTGATCGACTAAAACATATTCCCTGAGTTCAGGAATGGAGCGATAAAAGCGAAATTTATCACCTCTGTCAAAATCCTTGGTAGACTTGGAGAGAACTTCTACTATTAATAAGGGATTGAGTATCTCGTCTTGTCGGCCTTCGGTGAAAATTGGCGGCCCTTCAATCACAATTACATCTGGGTAAAATCCTCGCTGATACCGAGGAATCCATAATCGCAAATCATTTATAAAAACCTCATAAGGTTTTCTTTTAAACAAATTCCCCAATACTCTGGTCAAATTGCGTGTAATCCGGTTGTGATTAATCGTGCCGCCTGAGATAGGTACAATTTCTCCTTCGTGATATTCACTTCGGAACTCGGCTGTTTCTTCTAACTGCCGATACTCATCTGGTGTGTAAGTTGGCTGTGTTTTAACTAACATTTTAAACTCTAGCGATCGCGCGATTTTAATGAGCGAGTTTTGATACCTATTCGTAGTATAAATGATTATTCTCAGGTTTGAGTTCTATATCGTCTGCGTCTGGCGTACCTGCGGGACTTTTCCTAATCTTTTTAGGCTTTAATTGCGTTTACTTCTAGCCTAACCATATTCACATGAGAGTTTCCATTTTCATCTATGGGATAATCGCTAAGATAGAGATTCACAAACTCTTCAATAAATAATTGACGTTTTGATTCTTCTACACAATTAGTGTAGGGCATTGCTGTAGTTCTGATCCAGGCGGCTAATCCTTCCTTTCCACTGTGAAGGGTATCTTTTGGAACTAAATCTATGTTCACAACTTCAAACCCTGCTTGCTGCAACCAATCATTATATTCGGGAATATCGTAAAAGTGCCAAGGAGTTTGAAAATCTTTAAAGTAATCTGCCCAAGCTTTTTGCTTTAGCATCAAATTAAGAACTCTAATAACATCAGAGGCATTACCTTTACCGCCACAGGAAGTAAATAATCTTCCTTTCTTCCGCATCACTCTATTGGCACTGCGAAGGAAAGAAAGGTGATCGTCAAGCCAGTGCAAAGCGGCATTAGAAAATACCAGATCGAATTCCCTATTCACTGCTATGTTGCGAGCATCCATACAGGCAAATTGTAAGTTGGGGAATTCTTGTTGAGGAAAGGTAGATTGAGCAAAGGATATCATTTCTGATGAGCTATCAATTCCTAAGATATAGCCATTTTGTAGAAGCCGAGAAAGTTCAGCAGTAATCTTGCCGTCGCCACAGCCTACATCAAGAATAGATTCGCTCCCACTGAGATTAAGTTTGGTAATTTGCTCTCTTGCCCAAGATAATTGGGCTGATGAATTTTTAGCGTAGTCTTGGGGATTCCAGGTAAACATAAGTCGAAGGAAGAAGGAAGAAGGAAGAAGGAAGAAGGAAGAAGGAAGAGGGAAGAAGGAAGAAGGAAGAGGGAAGAGGGAAGAGGGAAGAGGGAAGAGGGAAGAGGGAAGAAGGAAGAAGGAAGAGGGAAGAGGGAAGAGGGAAGAGGGAAGAAGGGTTATGCAGAGAGATTTATAATCATCCGTGTTTTACGCTTAGTTAACTGGATTTGTATAGATTTTCAAGAATTGAGTCACGTGCTTATCAATTAGCAATTAGCCCTTAGCAATTAGCCCTTAGCCATTATAAAATTAGTCTTTGGTCAAAACACCATTAAGGAAAATATCGGCTAATCCTTCTGCCATTTCTTGCATAGCTTGGGGGGAGGCATTGGGTTCTAAAAGGGTATCTTGACTAAAACCTGCGATCGCGAACATCCCCAAAAATACTTGAGCTACAATTTTTGGATTCATCTTTCGATAAACTCCGCGATCCATCGCTGTTTGAAAGAAAGCCTCAGCTACATCTGTCATTTTTGCAATTACTTCTGACTGAATGCGATCGCGCAACTCTGGATGAAATTGTGCCTCCATAAAACACACTCGCATCATATCAGCATTGTCTCGGATATTCAGCATCCGCCGTCGCATCACCTGAGCCACTGCTTTATAACTAGCCATCTCGCTCAATTCCGTCAACAAATCTGTCAAAATTTCCACCCAGCCATCGGTTGCTACCTCGATCAAAATCGACTTTTTATTAGGAAAATGGCGAAATAGCGTACCCTCGGCAACGCCAGCAGCCTGTGCTAACGAAGCAGTTGTAGTCCCTTCGTAGCCTTTATGGGCAAACAATCGTTGGGCTGCTTGCAAGATCCGCTTTCGCGTTTCTGTTTCTGACGGAGGAGACTGATTAAAAATTCGCATATAGCAGAAGGAAGAAGGAAGAAGGAAGAAGGAAGAAGGAAGAAGGATGAGGTAATAATAGCAAGGGTTTCGGCAATCAAGATAGTCCTAACCGCCTTGGCGGTTGCTATACCTGGGAAATTGGGGATAAGGAATGGAAAATAGCAATCTAAGCTTAGGCTAATGCTAGGGCTGCTGCTTTAGCTACAATTTACAATCAAAAATTTAAAATCGGGCTAAGCGATTCTGAATTAGTTACATCAGCCTAACATCTGGTCAAGAATCACTCGCGAGGTTAGCCAAAAGTCTTTATGCTGGAAACAGTGTCGCTTATGTTCTACTTGATGAGTTTTTTTTCTCGATTGAGTTCTATGGTTCCTACTTGGCTTCAACAGCGCAGACTGCTCAATAGTAAGAGGCGATCGCTGGCATTGTTACTTACCGCGATCTTACTATGGTGTGGGATCTGGCCAGAGAGTGCGATCGCCCGCGATAATACTCCTAACCCATCCTTGACCAAAAGCGGCGAAGGACAGGTATCCTCAATTCAGCCTTATCTCGATCGCGTCATCCGCCAAGTCACAGAATTTCGCCTCGACAATGGCATGAAATTCATCGTGCTGGAACGACCCAGAGCGCCTGTGGTTTCATTTCTGATTTATGCTGACGTTGGTGGGGCTAATGAACCTGATGGCAAAACAGGTGTTGCTCACTACCTAGAACATTTAGCATTTAAAGGCACTCCGAAAATAGGGACGAAGGATTACACAGCCGAAAAGCCCCTACTAGAAAAACAGGATAAAATATTCGACCAAATCCAAGCAGCCAAAGTTAGCGGTAAAACTGAAGAAATTGCGAAGTTAAATGCAGACTTTGACAAGGTGGAAGCCGAAGTCTCTAAGTACGTCAAGCCCAATGAACTTGGTAAAATTGTAGAACAGGCAGGAGGTGTGGGACTTAATGCTACGACTTCTACTGATGCTACTTCCTATTTTTATAGCCTGCCTTCCAACAAGCTAGAACTTTGGATGTCTCTGGAGTCTGAACGATTTCTAGAGCCTGTGTTTAGAGAATTTTATAAAGAAAAGCAGGTAATTTTGGAAGAGCGTCGGCTACGAAGTGAAAATTCACCTGTAGGCAAGATGATTGAAGCTTTTGCAGATAAGGCTTTTTCTACCCATCCTTATCGCCGCCCTGTGATTGGTTACACTGAAGATATTCGCAACCTTTCCAGGGGTGATGTCCAAGAATTTTTTGATGCTCACTATGTCCCTAGCAAGTTGACTGCTGCGGTGGTAGGGGATGTTAAAGCATCGGAGGTGAAGCGACTGGCAGAAGTTTATTTCGGTCGCTACAAGGCTAAGCCAGCCCCTCCAGAATTAACAATTGTAGAACCTTCGCAAACAGAACCAAGGGAGGTGACGGTGCGCTTACCATCACAACCTTGGTATTTGGAGGGATATCACCGACCGGCGATGAAGCATCCCGATCATGTAATCTATGAAGCGATCGCGAGTCTACTCAGCAGCGGCCGCACTTCTCGCCTCTATAAGTCTTTAGTAGAAAAGCAGCAATTAGCACTGGCGGCTGAGGGTTTCAGTGGCTATCCAGGGGAAAAGTATCCCAATTTGATGCTGTTTTACGCAATGACGGCTCCAGGTCATACTGTTGATGAAGTAGCAACGGCTCTGCGGACTGAAATTGAGCGGTTGCAACAGGAAACGGTTTCTACTGAGGAATTAGAGCAGGTGAAAACTGAGGCGCGAGCAGGTTTGTTGCGATCGCTGAATTCCAATCAAGGCATGGCGTTTGCCTTGGTAAATTATGAAGTGAAAACAGGAGCATGGCGCAATTTGTTTAAAGAGTTAGACGCGATCGCAGCTATTACTCCCGCCGACATTCAGCGAGTGGCAAAAGCTACTTTCCGCCCAGAAAATCGCACAGTTGGGCGGTTATTGCCTAATTGAAGGCTGTTAACTGTTAACTGTTAACTGTTAACTGTTAGCAGCAAGGGTTATTTTTGTTTTGGAATCAGGAGAAAAAATGGGAACTTTGGGAGGTAGGATGAATAGCGCAAGGGGAATGACAAAACAGACAAAGCTATTTCTTTTTAGCTTGAGCTTCGTAATATTTTCATTCTTCCTTTTTAATTTTTCGTCTTCTTTAGCCGCAACTGCAAAACATTACGATGAGTTAACTTTCCCACCGCTACCAGAACTTCAATTACCGAAATACACTCGCTTTGAACTCAAAAATGGGATGCGGGTGTATTTGATGGAAGACCACGAATTGCCGCTGGTGGGGGGAACAGCGCTGTTTAAAACTGGCGATCGCTTTGAACCAGCAGATAAAGTAGGATTGGCAGGTTTGATGGGAAGCGTGATGCGAACTGGTGGCACTGCTAAGCATTCACCCGATCAAATCAATCAGTTATTAGAACAGCGAGCAGCGGCGGTAGAAACTGGAGTTAGTCTTAGTTCTGGCACTGCCCGTTTTAGCGCTTTGACCGAAGATTTAGAGACAGTTTTTGGGTTATTTGCTGAGATAATTCGCGAACCTGCGTTTGCTCAGGATCAACTCGATTTGGCGAAGAATCAAGAGGAAGGCGCGATCGCGCGGCGAAATGACGATCCCGATGGCATTGCTGGACGGGAATTTCAAAAGTTGATTTATGGCAGCAGTAGTCCTTACGCTCGCACTGTCGAGTATCAAACCCTTAAGAATATTTCCCGTGAAGATTTAGTAAGTTTCTACCAGCAGTATTTTCATCCTCAGAATATGCTGTTGGGAATTGTGGGAGATTTTGACACTGCGAAAATGCGATCGCAGATCGAGCAGAAATTTGGTGACTGGCAACCCGCAGGAAAAATTCCCGAATTAACTTTACCTCCTGTTTCTCAAGATCGCAAAAGTGGTTTATTTTTTGTAAATCAACCGCAGTTAAGCCAAAGTTACGTACAAATGGGTCACTTGGGGGGTACTTTTAATAGTCCTGATTATGCAGCTTTAGATGTAATGAATGGGGTGCTTAATGGTTTTGGCGGGCGTTTGTTTAATAATGTGCGATCGCGCCAAGGATTAGCATACACAGTTTATGCCGCTTGGAGTCCGCGATTCGACTATCCAGGGGTGTTTGTAGCTGGAGGACAGACGCGATCGGAAGCAACAGTGCCGTTTATTCAGACCATCCAAGCTGAAATTGAACGGATTCGGACTGAACCCGTCACTGCTGAAGAATTAGCTTTTGCTAAAGATTCAACCATCAATTCTTTTATCTTCAATTTTGAAGATCCAGGTCAAACTTTGTCGCGCTTAATGCGATATGAATACTACGGTTATCCAGCAGATTTTATCTTTCGCTTCCGCCGGAATGTCGAAGCAACGACGATTTCTGACGTGCAGCGGGTTGCGAAAACTAATCTGAAACCGGAGAATATGGTAACGCTAGTTGTGGGTAATACTGATGCTATTAAGCCACCTTTAACCAGTTTAGGAAATGCAGTTAAGGTGCAGTCGATTGATATTACAATTCCCGCTCAGAGTTGAAGTGAATCAGGACTTATACCTCTTTATGAAATTTATTAAAGAGCTTTTAGGGGGGGTCTACTGCTGTAAAGCCAATCGCCTACTGTGAGCGATCGCGCTTTAGATATCAAATCGGTTGTATCGATTTGTTCCCTGGCTGCAAGAATATATGAACCTATTTGCCCTTTATAAAGCCAGTTTTGGCTTTATTTGGGCTTAAATTTTGTTTAATACCAATTCTCTAAATGCTGACTACAGATAAATTTTCATATTATACTTTATTCCAAAAGTTGAATAGTTACTATCTGTAGTCAGAGTTTAAAGAATTGGTATAAGTTCCGTTAACTGCGACTGGGTTTAAGCCTCATATACTTTAGTTAATCTCAATCCCTTTCCCAGAGGGGAATATAGGTAGATTTTAGCCCAGAATTTGTCCAACTCCTATGGGGCGAAGTCTAATATAGGGAATGACGCAAGAATTATTAACAGTAGGACACACCTTAAAATTTAAGCCTAAGTTAAACTAA
>DATGYA010000291.1:0-11624 GCA_035298405.1 Kamptonema sp.
CGTAACTAAGACATTAAAAAATATTAAATTGGCGAAGGGAATTCAAGGAGTTTTTCACAATGGTTGTGGCGCTTATTGCACTGCTTCGGTGGAATGGAAAAGACAGGGAGTTTTGTATACAGTAGCAATTAAAAATGGACGGGAGGCGGATACTGTGAAGATAGCAAATTCTGCCATTGAAGCCGGGGTGCGTTAAAATTTGATAAGAGATGAGTGAGGGCGATCGCAGTTTGTTTACATCAACTACAGCGACACTGCTACGCTCATCTCTTGAATATATAGCCTTTATTAAAAAGGTGAGGTACGAATTTTGACCTGTAAAGCTTGACAATAGAGGGTTTCTGTATACCTCATTAATCTGAGAAAGGCTATATGCCTTAATAATATCGCAGTGCAAAGGTATAATCAAAAAAACTAAGTTATCATAACTATTCAGGACAAACTTCGTGGTTACGGTCAAACCAAATAATGTAGTAAACTGACTTAAGCCGAAAACCAAAAATCCGCTTTTTCTCATCTATTCGCATTTCTGATAACCTCACATCTTCCGGGACATTTTCAGGCAATGTTGGATGCTTGTTAATTAACTTATAACCAGTTCCAACTGATTCACCACGTTTTTTTGACCCGTGACCTTTGATTTGCCCCCAAGTATATTTTTCAATTTTCTTAAGTCCTTCTATCAGCTCATTTATTTCTTGAGATGTCCAATCAGACAAAAGCCAACGGTTTTTATCTGCATAGGTAAATCTGAAGCTAGGATGTTCCTCATCTGTGCTACTTGACTCAGCTAACTGGGTGGCCTGCTCAGGAATTCTTGTTTTGTGATTTTTTTGAGCAGGATTTAGTATTTGATTTTTTTTCCCCACCCAATTTAGCCTCCACCAACACCCAAAGACGCATAGTAATTTTTCATCTGCTCGTGAGAGATGATATTAGTAGATTTTTCAGCAGGTTCTAATCCTTTCCGAGCTTGAATCCAAGGATTTTCAGAGTGAGTAAGTTCTTCAAGGCGTTTGGCACTTAGCTCTCCATAAACACTCCAAACTTCCTCAAGCACCTCTCTTTCATCTTCTTCAAACTCTATATCAGACAAATCTACCGATTCGGGAATATCGCTATATTTGTAATCCTGATATTCCTTCCATACTTCTCGGACAACTGGTCCATGAACCCAAGCTTCAATATCTTCGTCAAATAGAGGGTGGTTTCTAAACACTAAGCTCCAAGCTTGTGCGTAGTAAACAAGCTTTTGCAGTTTCAGAGGAGAAATAGTATCACCGGCTTCTCTGTCAAGTCTGCACAAAAAGTAACGAGCTACATCAAGAGCACTTTTCATAGTTGTAGCGTTATGATTATTTGAGAAACATACTTTAATTATAGGCGATGTCCTTATAATAACGCTCCTACTCCGGCTCCGCAGCGTTGTAAATTTCCCAACTCGGCGTTACATCGCCTGACTCAACCATTCACTCATCCTGTAACTATTTCTATCCAACAGCATATAGGAGGCCCCACCTGCGGTAGTCTAGATCGAGTGACTCTATTGGCACTTTTGACGCGATCGCTCTTATGTCCCCAACCACATCCGCACCCGCCCGTACCGTCCGCATTGGTTCCCGCAAAAGCCAACTCGCCCTCGTCCAAACCCACTGGGTGCAAGCACAGCTACAGCAACGCTTCCCCCAATGCACTTTTGAAGTCCACACTATGTCCACCCAAGGGGACAAAATTCTTGATGTTCCCCTAGCTAAAATCGGTGATAAAGGACTCTTTACCAAAGAACTAGAAGTGGGAATGCTAGAACGCGAAACCGACTTAGCCGTTCATTCCCTCAAAGACTTACCCACCAACTTACCCGAAGGCTTAATGTTGGGATGCGTCAGCGAACGAGAAAACCCCGCTGACGCACTCGTTGTCCACGAAAATCACAAAGACAAACAACTTGAAACCCTGCCAGCAGGTGCAGTCATCGGTACATCTTCCCTACGGCGACTCGCCCAACTGCGGCATCATTTTCCTCATCTCGAATTTAAAGATATTCGAGGCAATCTTAACACCAGACTCGCTAAACTTGACGAAGGCGAATACGATGCCATTATATTAGCAGTAGCAGGATTACAAAGATTGGGAATGGGCGATCGCGTCCACCAAATCATCTCCCCAGAAATCTCCCTCCACGCCGTCGGACAAGGAGCTCTCGGCATTGAATGCCGCGCTGGAGACAACGACATCTTAGAATTGATTAAAGCTCTCGAACATACAGAAACCGCCTATCGTTGCTATGCCGAACGCGCATTTTTGCGAGAACTAGAAGGCGGTTGTCAAGTTCCCATCGGTGTCAATACCAAAATTGAAGGCGACCAACTAACCTTAATCGGAATGGTCGCCAGTCTTGACGGTCAAAGATTAATAAAAGATACCGTAACAGGTTCGGCTGTCACTGCTGAACTTTTAGGAATTGACCTCGCCCACCGCTTACGACAACAAGGAGCACAGGAAATCTTAGAAGAAATCTTTGCCCTAGTCCAACGCGGTTCTTAGTAACAATCAGAGTTGAATGCTACTAAGGTCTAATAGCTAATAGCTAATGTAAACAGATAAGCAGCTATTAGCTATTACCTATAAGTAGGCAACAACTACCAATAAAAATAAAAAACAATCTCAATCAGGGGAAAAGTGAAATATGAATGATACTGAAGAGAAATTCCAGTTAAAACCAGCAAAAGCTAAGACAATTTATCGCCAGATGCAGGCGACTCGCGAAGCTTTCCAGCAGCAATTGAACCAGTTAAACAATGAAGAAATCTCATCTTTAGTCGAGAAAATCCTGCCTTCCATCGTTTCAGTTTACGTTATCAATTGGGAGAAAGAAGAAAAGATTGCTGTAGGTAGCGGCTTCTTTGTCGGGCCCGATGTAATAGTCACAAATTATCACATTGTCGAAGATATCGCGGAGGAAGATACCCTCTATGAAGAAGACGAAAGTGAAATGATTTTAGTACAAACTCCCGATGAGCAACTGAGAATAGCAGAGGTAGTTTTCACTGGGAATCCTGAAGAAGATTTAGCGATTTTATTCATCACTGATTTTATTATCGATCGCGAAACAGGTCAAGAAGTAGAATTACCTCAAGAATATTCTCCCGTAACCTTATCTTTTGATGCTCAAGAGGGAGATCGAGTCATTGCTGTTGGCTATCCCTTGGGTGAGACTGCTTCAACAGTGAATGAAGGTACTATTAGTGGTATTTTGCTCTCAGAGAAATCTGGAGAAGATGAGGAAATAGGCGTTATTACTGAAATTAAAGTGTTGCAAACAAATGCAGCTATTAATCCCGGTAACTCAGGCGGCCCCTTAATTAATATGTCCGGTCACGTTGTCGGCGTAAATGCCTGGGGATGGGATGAGAGAACAACCATGAATTTAGCGATCGCAGCAGACGTTTTAGATGACTTTTTAGATCGATTTGAAGAACTTTATGAGGAAGGATGGGAAGATGATTTAGAATAGTAATTGTTAGTTATTGTTGGTTAATGGTTGGTTGATTGTATTGTTTTACTAGCCATTAACCACTAACCATTACCAACAATCGCGATTGCGAAGCTTTATTGAGTGAATAGTTCCCGAAATTTGGAATTTTTAATAAAATCTAAGTTGTCAGAAATTGCCGAACGTCGCGATCAAAATTGTCCGGAGTTTTGCAATAAGTCGTGTTAAATTGGAATTCAGCAAGAATTTATCAGAATCTTAGGAACAGGCTGTATGTTAGCGAACGAAAAATTCCGATCTATTCAAGCACCTGTAAAGACAGACGAACAAGGTTGCTTAAGTCTGGAGTTGGAAGAGAAAGCCACAGAGTACCGCGTTCTCCGCAATGAGGACGGACAAATCTTGCTAGATCCGATGGAAAATATCCCTGAGTACGAGCGGTGGTTATGGCGGAACCCAGAGGCTCTTGCGTCTGTGCTGCGTGGACTTGAACAGGCAGCGGCGGGTGATTTTCACTATTTAGGAGACTTCGCTCACTATGCAGATTTGGAGATTGACGATCAATAAAATATCTCCATAAAAGTAAGTTTATGGTAGGCAAGATGCCTGCTCCACAAGAGTTATTGGAGAGGTCTAATGAATTTCCGTCTGGAGTTTTCAACAGAGGCGAAAGACACTTTAGCTAATCTTCGGGAAATTGATTCTAAGAAGTATAACAAGGTTATGAAAACACTAGGTTTGATGTCAGTTAATTTGCGTCATCCTGGTCTTAATACTCACAAATTTGAAGCTTTGTCTGGCCCTAAAGGAGAGGAGGTTTTTGAGGCTTATGTTGAGAATAGGAGACCCGGAGCTTTTAGAGTTTTTTGGTATTATGGGTCTGGTCAGCGTGCGATCGCAGTTATTGCAATTACCCCTCATGTGTGAGTAGCGATCGCCTCAGACAAACAGCCTAAATTAGTCAGGATCGACCAGCGATCGATCGCAATTGCCCACGTTTGCCCCACTTAGAGCAATAGCTAGTTAACCAATAAGCGATCGGGGGATACCAAAGAAGGTCGAGTTTAACTTTCTGCTGACCTATCTTTTTTACCACAAATGGGTCAACGCCTACCCCGCTATGGGTTCTGATGGCGTTGTCACCCCGTTAGCGATCGCAGTTAAAAATCCCGCTTTGATATAAGCAGCCTCGTATACTCCCGGCGGAACGCGATCGCGTAGCAAATCCAGATCCCCCCTGTTCTTCCCCTATCAGGGAATTTTTTAATAGTTCGCTCAGTCTTTATGTAGATGAAAAACCCGATCCAAATTTGAGAGACTAAAACTAGCGTTACCCATTTTTGAGCAATGACAGAGCGGGTTTTGATTATTGGAGGCCGGGGGCGAATTGGCAGCAGTGTAGCTAAAGATTTGGTCGCCCATACTCAGGCGCAAATTACTCTGACTGGAAGAGATACAATCGGAATAGCTGCAAATATGTCTTCCCCAATGGCGGCGGATTATTTGGCATTAGATTTGGCAGACAACCAGGCATTGCGAAAAGCTGTTGCTGCTTCTAATCTTGTCATCCACACTGCCGGCCCTTTTCACTACCGCGATGCTTCTGTACTCAAAGCTTGTATTGATGAAGGCGTTAACTATCTCGATGTCAGTGATAGCCGCAGCTTTACTCGTAGAGCTTTAGAATACCGCGATGCTGCTAAAAATGCAGGGGTGACAGCTATTATTAATACAGGAATTTTTCCTGGCGTTTCTAATAGCATGGTGCGCCGAGATGTAGAACAATTAGATGAGGCAGAACGCATTCACTTGAGTTATGTAGTGGGAGGTTCTGGCGGTGCTGGCATTACTGTAATGCGAACTACATTTTTAGGGTTACAAACACCTTTTGAAGTGTGGTTAGATGGCAAGTGGCAAATTGTTAAACCCTATAGCGATCGCGAAATAGTTCAATTCCCAGAACCCTACAGCAAAACAGGCGTTTACTGGTTTGATATGCCAGAATCTATTACCTTGCCGGAATCTTTTCCAGTTAAAACTGTAATTACCAAATTTGGCACTAATCCCGACCTTTACAATCACCTAACCTGGTTTGTTGCCAACTACTGGCCAGATAGTTGGCTTAAGAATAATCGAGTCATCGAATTTTTATCTCGCGTCAGCTACGCTATGACCAGTTTTAGCAATCAGTTTAGTGGGATTGGGGTAGCAGTTCGCTCAGAAGTAACAGGCATAAAAAATGGTCAATCGGCAAAAGTTTGCTCGACAGTAGTGCATGAAAGTGCCGCAGATGCTACTGGCATAGGTACTGGTACTATTGCCCAATTAATATTAGAAGGTAAACTCGCTCAGCCGGGAGTTTGGCCAGTCGAACAGGCACTTCCAACAGATTTGTTTGAACAAGCTATGGAAAGCCGCAACCTCAAAATTGAGCAAGAATGTCTGTAAGAAGGTAATTTTCTTAAGACTAAAAGCCCTGCTTCTCGGATATGTCAGACGAAGTTATACAAGAAATATCGAGTTTTAGTGTTTCATCGACCTACTATTAATCTACCTAAAGATAGAAGTAAGGGAGGCAGTCACGCACATAATATAATTAACAGGTCTTATCTATATCTGACTACTGAGCAGCGTCAAAGAAAGTGCTTCTAGTAGATGATATTTCTGTGGTTTAACACAGTTAAGGGCTAACAAATACAAATCGCTAAAAAATACAAGGAGTAATTTACATGAATGGGATTTTATCAACACTGGGAAGAGTATTCAGCAAAAGCATTTTGGTAGGGTTACTGGTCGGTTTGATCGGTCTATCAGGGATAATTATTTTGCCTCAGCAGCCAGCTTCCGCAACGCTAAGCATAAAGAGCCATCCAACGGCGACTGAATATAAAACCGATGGTCTGGCTAAAGAAAATAGTGCGGTAACAAATCGAGATGAAGCTTATGAAGAAGCAGTTAAGGCAGTCGAAAGCCCTCAAGGGATAGAAAAGGTTTACGAAAAGGATTTAAAGGTTTACCAAAAAGAACATCCCGGAGAGAGCTTAGTAGAAAAAGCGGAAGAAGCGATTGAGAAAGTGACTGGTAAGGAATAGTTCAACTATCTTTAGGCTGATGCCCCCAGGTGGAACTATCCACAAGAAAATCTATTCTTTTTGGAACAGGCATCTTGCCTGTTTTTAATAGTTTATACTTCTATCGATGACAGCTTCGAGCAGCAGGTTCATCCTTAAGGAAGATGATTTCATTGACATTAAAAAAGTAAATTATAGAAAAGCTATTCTAGTCAAACCAAAGGAAAAAATATCATGGCAAATATCAAAGAGACAAATGAACCTGATGCTAACCTCGACCCAATTTCTGGAGAACCAGGAGCTCATCCAGTAGGTACTGGAATTGGTGCCGGTGCTGCCGGTGCTGCTGGTGCTGCGATCGGTGGTGTTCTTGGTGGCCCTGTGGGAGCGGTAGTAGGCGCTGCTGTGGGTGCTGTTGCTGGTGGTTTAGTCGGCAAGGGTACTGCTGAATCCTTTAACCCAACGGAAGAAGAGGCTTACTGGCAAGAGAATTACAGCACGCGACCTTATGCAGAGGCAGGTGTGGCCTATGATAACTACGAGCCTGCTTATCGCACGGGATATGAGGGATACACTCGCTACGGCACTGCTGGCAGGAGCTTTGACGAAATTGAGTCAGATTTACAAAATCACTACGAAACTAACCGCGGTCAGTCAAATTTGAGCTGGGAAAAAGCTAAGTATGCTGCTCGCGATGCGTGGGATAAGGTAGAGCGCAAACTTCCTGGGGATCTTGACAGAGACGGACGCTAAACGCGATCGCGCTGCTCCCTCTCACAGACCTAAAAAAGCAAGGATTTTTATCCCCCCTTAAAAAGAAGCAGAAGGGGGGTTTTTGGCGATCGCAAACAGTTCTCACTGGAAACCAAACTAAATCTCTTCCTTTAGATTACTCTCAATTTAACCTGACTATGTATTATAATCTAGCTCAAATTGAGAGATTAAATTGTGGAATCTATTCTGAAAAGAGCTTGGGAACTCAAGCAAAATTTAATAGACTTTGTGCTAGACGCAGAGGGAGAGTTAGCGACAGCTTTAGAAGCCTATATAGCGGCTGGTTCTGCTGGCGATCGCTATGACATCGCCCAGCAAAATCAGCTCGTTGACAGTTTTATCATCGAAGGTAAAGTTGGAGAACAAACACCTCTCGATTTATTTATCGCTCAGACAGAATTGCCACAGAGCGATCGCATCTTACTAGAAAGCTGGCGGCGCACCTTCACAGGCTTATTTGAAATTAGCCAAGTTCTCCCAGATGGCTTCGAGCTAATCAACTGGCTAACTGCAAAACACTACACTGTTAAACTAAATAATCCCGAAACGCTCAAAGACACTGCAAAACTCAAAGTAGGGGAAATTTTGCTGGTTCGCATTGCTCCCCTCAATGATAGGTACTGGATATTTTCTGGGCCGCACATCTTAATGGGTAAATTGGGCAAACCAAAATTAGCAGTTGCGATCGGCAACTTCAAGCAAAATCACAAAAATGCTCTTTATAGCGATGCCCCAGAATTGTTAGAACAGGCGTGGCAGTCTGTGGAGCAGTATCATCACGATTTTACAGATTTTTTTGGCAGCGATGAAGTGACGCTTTCTGGCTATCATCTTAACAAAAAGATTGCTGAATTTCAAGAGGTAATTACTAAAAAACGTCTAACTGAAGCTGGCATTGACAATTCAAAATCCCTCGATGAAATCGCAACAGAATCGGGAGTTGATGCAGCAGAAATTAGAGCCGCAGCCGCAGAGGTAGGTGCTGATGCTGATACGGTAGATCAAATGTTAGGTAAGGCAAACTCCAAAATGGTGATGCCAAAAATTGACTTGCCTGATTCTATTAAAAAAGCCGAACAAGTAACGGCTATTTCTAATCCTCGTTGGGGTCAGATGTTTTTACCTACCTACGCTCAAATCAAAACTTTGTTAGAAACAAAAGACTGGCAAAGTCTGCCTAATCCTAACAAGTTAGTTCGCAATTACTTGGAAGATGCGACGATTAATGCTTTCATCTGGCAACGCTTAGCCCAAGCTTACCCAACACAACTAGAACAAGTTTTGCAAACAGTATTAGAGCGACCAGATTTTAATTTGCAGCAGGATTTAGAGGCACTTTTGCAAGAATATAACAAACCTCTAGAACCGGAACTGCCAGAAATTGCTAGCGTTCCCTTGCATTTACACAACTTATTTCAGGAGGCTGTAACTGAAGTCAATAAATCTAAGTCTAAGCCGCAGGATAAAAAGAAAGGAGCTAAAGGCTTTAAATCCTCTTAGTTTTAGTGAGTAAGTCAATCTCTGTTTAACCATAATTAGATTCAGGGTGTTTACCTAAAAGTCGTAACTGCCGATCAGTTGCAACCGCAATAATTTCTGGGTTAAACTGCCAAGGCCAAGGCGAGAACTTCTGGGCAATATTGCGGTGGGAATAATGCACTTGCAATAGATAGCGCGTGCGATCTTTAGTGGTATTCTTACCGCCAGAGTGCCAGATTTCGCTACGGAAAAATAGCACGTCTCCCGCCTTGCATAGTACTGGTTCAGGTGCGCGATCGCCCCAAGTTTCTTCCCCCTGATTTGGCTGTCGTCCTGATTTATGGCTGCCACGAATAACGTAGGTAGGGCAAAGGTCTTCTGTCATGTCACTAAGATAAAAATGGGCGGTACAAATCCACACAGGCAGTTTAAAATTTGGATCTGCAAACACAGTTTCTGGAACTGGAACAAAAAGCTGATCTGTGTGGATGCGCCAACCATCATAGCCAGGAAAACTCTTCCAGGCCGTCATACCGATGATGTGGCATTGATCGCCCATCAAAGCCTCTGCTAAGTCTACGATCCCCGGTCGGTCAATGTAGGAAAGCCACAGGCGATCGCGATTGAAAACGCACTTAAAATGATCGTTGAGTTCGCTCCAACTACTGCCGTCTAAACCAAAGGGTTGGAGGCGATCGATGGCTTTGCGGGCTGTCACTACTTCCTCTGCGTTGATTACACTGCGAATCAGGGCGTAACCGTCCTCGTGCAGGGCATCGATTGCGCCCGTTATATCATTGTGCGCCAAAGTCTTCTGCCGATAGGTGAAATGTTCGCTCACCGAATCTGCGTTCATAGTTTCAATGTTTCAATTTATTAGAAGAAAATGAGTTGTCTTATGTAAAACATAGGCGATCGCCCAATAAAAATCCAGCCTGGCGTTCTCGAAAATGACCAGAAATGCTGAGTTTGAGTCGATTTCACTCGTAAGGCTGAACTTTTCATCTCTAAAGTTACTTAAAATTCATAATTATGAGGGCACAGTGAGCTATAACAAAAATAGAAGCCTTGCTGGGATAAGCCACAAGCAAACTGCTTGCAGTTTGCCACAGCTACACCCTACAAAGCTACTATTGGATAAATCAACTTAAAATGAGTTAAGGTGCTATGGTAACTCGCGGCTTTTTATCTTCAAGCAAAATTAAAAAATCTCAAGTTCAGTCAAATTCCCTGTTTAGAGATGAGTTCTCAGAAACTTCTCAGGGTGAATTACGGATTAAATTAAACAGCTTGCAGCCGAACGTTTACGAAGCTCAAGAAATCATCTATAAGTTTTTTATAGAGTTGGTTCACCAAAGTTCCCCTGATGTGGGACTGGCGGAATTTAAGCATTTATTTATTGAGCCTGTCCTCTCAGCTAACTCCGAAGCAATTTGGGCACTCAAAATTATTATTGAATCTCAAAATGAGTTGGAATTCAAAAATTTATTCAAGCGTTGTTGTTATATTCTGTTAAATAATTGGGTAGGGCGACGCAATTACCAGATCACCCAAGACTTAATTCAACTTATTTCAGATTCGCAGAACAGCCACATACCTTCAAGCCATCACTTCCAAAAACTCAGGGATTGGATGGTGAATTTTGTCAACAGCCAAGACTACGAAGAAATCAAACTCTTTGTCTCTAAATACGATGAAAATCGTGTTCAAACTAACTGGACTGAGCGCTATACATCTTTTTTACTAGCTCCTCAGTATATGGATGATAGAAATCCCATAGAACAGCGCCAAGCGGCTCAACAATTCTCTAAGCAACTCAAAGAGAAATTTAAGTTTGAACTGGCACTTTATACAGCTCACGCTCAAGCTGGTGATTTCCAAGATCCGAGTTTCCAAAACCCTACAGTTTTGGGTGATGAAGTTCTACTTTTAATAAAAAATATTGTAGCAAGACGCGGTTCATTGAGTTATGCCAGCATTGCCAAAACTTTTCTCAACCAGATCAGAGATATTAGCTATAATGACTTTAAGAAAAGCTTGTTAATGTATCTATTTTATTCGGAAACTAACTCTCCTTTAATCAAAACTCTCAAAAGTTTGCTGATTAAGAAAATAGAGCGGCTGTATGAAACCTACGATGATGAACGGCTTAATAATTCTTTAATTTTGATGACTTGCAACAAAGTTATCAAGCTTTTAACCTTAGAAAAAATAGGTCATCCTTCTGCTGTATTTACGTTGTTAGTAGCTCAAGACAATCCGTTAACTTTGGCAGTTATGCTGCTGAAGCTGATTCTGATTTCTCCTAATTCCCGGACTCATCTTGAAGTTTGTATTGCTCTGTTAATCCGCCATTATCAACGGAAGCCAGCCCAAAAATGTCAGGCTTTTATTAAGTTCCTAGAAATCTGTAAAATTGCGCTAACTATTTATGCAGAAAACGTCCAGTACAATTTAGTTAAGATGTCACACGATAATCGTTCTAATCCAGAAATTGTGGATCTAGATACCTATCGAGTTTTTTCTCTGCATAAAACTCCTCCCCCCCCAAAATAATTAATATGGGGGTGAATTGCTAATTGTTAATGCCTAATTATTAAAAGCTAATTGCTAAGCTATAGCTAGGGGTTAGGAAAGAGGGAACAGGGAATAGGGAAAAGCTTACGATCTAAGGGAACAGGGAACAGCTTACGATCTAAGGGAACAGGGAACAGGGAACAGGGAACAGCTTACGATCTAAGGGATTATGAGTTAAAGGTAAGAGTTGGAGTTACCTAAGCGCCTTGGCGGTTGCTATATGTATGGCG
>DATGYA010000292.1:0-5721 GCA_035298405.1 Kamptonema sp.
AATACTAACAAACATCAAGAGTATAAATCTTTGGTGAAAAGTATCCAGACTGACGGCAATATTATGAAACAACTGATCGCGCTGAATAGTGAAGATTTAAGGTTGTATCAAACTGCATTAAGTCTTAGAAATAAGCGAAAATGGAGGAGAAATTCATTAAGTACGCCGATTGATTAATCAATGAAAAGTTTTTCTTAAAGATACTCATTCACAGAAGTGCTATAATTTACAATTGTCTGCCATGATGCAATAAACTCTGAGGTTTTACCATGCTAAAGCTTTATCACCAGCCAATTTCTTTCAACTCGCGCCGCGTTTGGATTACACTACTGGAGAAAGGAATTGAGTTTGAACTGGTAGAGGTAAAATTGGATGGGGATCAGTTTAAACCAGAATTTTTGGCGATTAACCCCTTCCACCATATTCCAGTTTTGGTAGATGACGACTTTAATGTAGTTGAATCTTTGGCAATTCTGGATTATATAGATGCAAAATATCCCACGCCTACGATGCTGCCAAAAGATGCAAAGGAAAAAGCGATCGTGCGGATGGTGCAAATGGTGACAGTGAATGAGTTGGGGCCTGCTGTAATGGTACTGGCTCCGAAGTTGTTGGGTTTGTCGGGGGGAGATCCAGAAAAAACTGAGGTAGCATTGCAGAAAATTTCTACAGTGCTAAAGTTTTTTGAGAATTTATTAGGCGATCGCCCTTTCTTTGGTAGTGAAAGTTTGACTCTAGCAGAGGTTGTTGCTGGAACAGTAATACCTTGGCTACAGAAAGGTGCTGTTTCCTTTAGCGATTATCCTAAACTAAATGCTTGGTGCGATCGCTTAATTGCACGTCCGACTTGGAAAGCTACAGAACCGACACCAGAAGCTATACAATGGATTAAATCTCGCATAACAGCTCGAATGGCGAATTAGAATAGGGTTCATAGAAAGAAACCGGGTTTCTTCATAGAATGTCCCCACAGAAGCAGAGATTTTTCTAAGAAACCCGGTTTCTAATCTCCTGGCGCTAAAGTCGCTCAATTTCGGCTGCTTTTTCTGGGAGTTTTGCTTGTTGTTGTCCTTGCGATCGCGCCCAAATATTACACAAACCAATGGGAGTATTAAACAATTCTGCCAGAGTTGCTTGCCCTGCGATCGCTTTGGGAGTTGCGATCGCCAATTCTTTCAACAACCACCGCGCCACCCGATAAACATATTCTCCTGCTGTTAATTCTCGCATTAAATCGACCCCGTGCAGTTCATGCAAATACCTATTAGACTCGCCATAACGTCGCCATTGACTTTGCAATTGCTTGAAGCTAGATCGATGTCGATGAAGAACAATCGCATCCTCAACAAACTCTAATTTATAGGATGTCTCCCGCAGAATTCGCCAACACAAATCAGCGTCACCTCCAGTGGTTAAGTAAGGCCGAAATAATCCAACTTGTTGTAAAATATCTCGCCGTACTGCTAAATTTGCAGTTTGACCATAGGGACAGAAAGGATGGGCTAAAGTATGTTTTTGGGAAAGAGTATCCTCAATGGCGGCGTGTTGTTCCCAGAGGGTTTTGCCGGGAAGGGGGAGAATTTCTCCGACTGCGATCGCAATTTCTGGATCGGAAAATGGCTTAATTAATGTTTCTAACCATTGCGGTTGCGGCCGACAGTCGGCATCAGTAAAAGCAATTATGTCACCATTAGAAGCGCGAATACCTGTGTTTCTGGCGGCGTAGGAACTTTGAATTTTGTTTTCTATAAGGGGGTGAAGGGTTATATCTCCTAAAGTGGTTTTTTGGAGGAGGGCGGGAGTGCGATCGCCACTATTATTATCTACCAACAAATACTCTACTTCCTGCGCTGGATAAGTTTGATTTTCCAGGCAATTAATTAAATCTGGTAAATCTGCCTCGCCATTATAAACAGGAACCACCACCGAAATCATAAAAAACTCTCCTTTCAGCGAATAATTTCGACTTCCGTTCCTTTATAGTTCAAATGTTTATTTTTTTTGGTAATAGTTTAGTTTTTATTGCTTAACCAATAGGAATCGCGATCGCAAACTCCGTACCTTTCCCTAATTCTGATTCGCAAATCAAAGTCCCCTGATGTTTTTCTACCACAATTTCATAGCTAATGGACAAACCTAAACCAGTTCCCTTACCGACATCTTTTGTAGTAAACAGATAGTCAAATACTTTTTGGCGTACCTTAGCAGACATTCCCGCCCCATTATCTTTGATGCGAATCTCGATGCTCTTACCTTCATTAATAATGAGTGTACGAATTGTAATTAGATTAGGATTTGCCTTAATATCTGACAGTGTACGACCTATATTATGTTCTTCAAGAGCATCAATTGCATTGCTCAAAATATTCATAAACACCTGATTCATTTGTCCTGCATAGCAATTCACCAATGGTAAATTTCCGTACTCCTTAATTACTTTAATTTCTGGACGATCCGTATTAGCTTTGAGGCGGTGTCCTAGAATCATGAGTGTACTTTCCAATCCCTCATGGATGTCTACTTTTTTAATAGCGGACTCATCTAACCTAGAAAACACTCGCAACGACATCACAATCCCTCGAATACGCTCAGTCCCTACGTGCATAGAGGACATTAGTTTAAGTAAGTCTTCCTTAAGAAATTCTAGCTCCATTTCTTCAATTTTATGCTGAATTTTAGGAGTTGATTCTGGAAACTCTGCTTCATAAACTGCAATCAAATCTAGTAAATCATTAACATAGTTCCTAGCATATTCCAAGTTGCCATAGATAAAGTTTACAGGATTGTTGATCTCGTGGGCAATTCCTGCTACCAATTGCCCTAAACTAGACATCTTTTCAGTTTGAACTAATTGCGATTGAGCCTGTTTTAAATTGCTGAGAGCTTTTGACAATTCAGCGGTGCGTTCCTCCACTCGGCTTTCTAGTTCGCGGGTTAGCTGCTGCAATGCTGTTTCTGCTCGCTGCCGATCTGTAATTTCCTGTTTAAGTTGTAGGTTTTGTAAGTCTAGTTCTGCTTCCGCCAACTCGCGGCTTTCTTCACTTAGTACTAACCACCAACTCCCCACTCCAATTAACACTAATAACAAGGTATATTGTACAAAAAAAACTCCTAGTAATGACCCAGTAGTAGTTGTGGGAATATCGGGAGAGCGCATAACTCCTTGATAGTACACTAGCCCAAATATCGCTCCTGTTAAAGAAGATATTAACAGGAAAATTTCTATAAATTTTGCCAGTCTAAGACCTAACTTAGGAGCAAACTTTTCTTTAAAAATAGACTTGCCAATTGCTAAAGTAATGCTTTCCATTGTCTCGTTAGATGTTTTACATTTATCACCACAACGAGCATCTAAACTACAGCATAGCGAACAAATATCTCCGTCATAAACTGGACAAAATGCCATATCTGCTGGCTCATACTTTTGTTCGCAAATGCAGCAATTAAGCAGAGAGTCGTATTTGCTAAACTGTAAAAAATTTGGTCGGGCGATGTAATATTTACCCTTAGTAATGACGGCTATAATAGGAGAAAGAATAAATGCCACGACTAAAGCAATAAAAGGTGCATAAGCTTGGGCATAGAGACCGAAGATTCCAACAAATGCGAGTATTGATATGAGAGAAGCGATCGCCATTGAACCAAATCCTACAGGGTTGAAGTTGTAGAGGTAAGCTCTCTTAAATTCAATGTAGGATGGACTCAAACCCAGGGGTTTATTAATTACTAAATCGGCAACTAATGCTCCAATCCATGCGATCGCGATATTAGAATACAATCCTAAAACGGCTTCTAGAGTTTCAAAGACTCCCATTTCCATTAATAATAAGGCGATCGCGACGTTAAAAACTAGCCAAACTACTCGTCCCGGATGAGTGTGGGTAAGTCGGGAAAAAAAGTTTGACCAAGCTAGGGAACCCGCATAAGCATTAGTAACATTGATTTTGATCTGGGAAATAATTACGAATAATGTGGCAATAGTTAAAACTACACTCGGATTTGAAAAGATATAGGCAAAACCTGCCGAATACATTTGAATAGGCTCTTTAGCATCTGCGATCGCAACACCGCGACTAATTGCCAGAGAAGCTAAAAAAGCTCCCCCTAACTGTTTTGCTACTCCTAAAACTATCCAACCAGGCCCCGCTACAATCACCGCAATCCACCACCGAAAACGATTGTCTTTTTCCTGATTCGGTAGAAAACGTAAATAATCCACCTGTTCGCCTAATTGGGCAATTAAAGAAAACGATACTGTTGCCGCTGAACCAAATAATAAAGGATCGAAAGCTGGACCGCTAGGCGAGTTTCCGGCAAATTTGAACCAATTCGCAACCGCATCAGGTTCTTTGTAAACCACAAAAATAAAAGGCATAATCATTAATGTTAGCCAGATTGGTTGAGTCCACAACTGCAACTGGTTAATTAATGTCACTCCGTAGAAAACCAAAGGGATAATAATCAGAGAGCAAACTACATAGCCAATCGGTAAAGGCAGATGAAAATATAGTTCTAATGCCTGAGCCATAATTGCCGCTTCTAAGGCAAAAAAAATAAACGTGAAGGAAGCATAAATCAGCGAAGTAATTGTAGAGCCAATGTAACCAAATCCAGCTCCCCTAGTTAATAAATCGATATCAATGTTGTACTTTGCGGCGTAATAGGAAATTGGCAAACCCGCAAAAAAAATAATCGTACCTACAGTGATAATTGCCCAAAAGGAATTAGCAAAGCCGTAACTAATTAGCAGCGAACCGCCGATTGCCTCTAAAGCTAGAAAAGAAATGCCTCCCAGAGCAGTATTAGCAACTAAAAATTCTGACCATTTCCTAAAGGATTTGGGAGCGTAGCGGAGAGAATAATCTTCTAAAGTTTCATTAGCTACCCAAGTGTTGTAGTCTCGTCGCTCTTTAACAATCTTGCGGTTTGGTGCAGCCATAAATTAATGATAAGTTTGCTTACTCATAGTAAAGTAAGAGCTAGCTCTGCTGTAAATATTTTTTTGATATGCAGGAAAATGTAGAAGTTTTAGTTGTTAGTTTACCACCCTTAATTTAATTATATCCATTATGTTGGATATTACAGTATCCTGCACTACAAATTAGCTAGATACCTACTAATATTTACGGAGATAAATTAGGTATAGCTTACGTAATACTGATATCGAAGGCATTTAGAACCGTTCAAAGTTAGACTTTGCAAAGAAGAGACGCATTTTCTTACCAATTAACAGTTAACAGTTAACTGTTAACTGTTAACTGTTAATTGGTTTAATGACTAATGAATCCGGTCACAACTAAAATTGCATTAATCAAGTAAAACATTCCAACCACTTGAGTTTCTGACCATCCAGACAGTTCTAAATGATGATGTAACGGAGCCATTTTTAACAAGCGTTTACCTACACCGTCTGGCCCTTTGGTCGCTTTATAGTAGCCAACTTGGGCAATTACTGACACTGCTTCTACAAAGAATATCCCGCTGATAATTAATAGTAGCCAGTCGACGACACGCTCCTGTTCGACATCGACAAGTTCTCCGGTTACGACCGCATCGAGACCGGCACGCGCGGCAATGTGGGCGTGCGCTACACCGCGCAACTGCCTTCCGGCGCCTATGCCCGAGCGGTGTTCGGCGAGAGCTATCAGCTCGCCGGCCAGAACCCCTTCGACGTGAATAGCGGCCTCGGCACGACATCTTCCGACTATGTGAGCGGCCTCT
>DATGYA010000293.1:0-3134 GCA_035298405.1 Kamptonema sp.
TTGCCTCTGGTGATTCAAATTCCATTACCTCTTGCCAGAATTTCCGCTTATCTCCTCCTTTTCCTGGTTCAGTAGTACGACTGAAGAGATATTGTGCTTTAGCGATGGGAAACTCGAAACGGTTAGGTAAGGTCATTTTCTATACTTCTACCTTTTATTCAATAACTGCCGCTATCGGATTATGAGGAGAATAATCTAAAAATTCCCAGTGAAGTAACTGGGGTAAATCAGTTTCTAACCACTGATCAATTGCGAAATCCCAATATCTATAAGTCCCACCAGTTGAGTCGGTAGACTCATCCAGATTCCACTGAATTGTAGTTTTACCCGTCAGTTGCAGCGTGCGACTGCGATCGAAGTCTATAAAAACTAACCCAGCTAGAGGATTAATAACCAGATTTCCCAGGGTATTAAACATACTGTTTCCAGCGTAATCGGGAATGCGAAGCGATCGCGCATTTAGAATCTGGACAAAGCCGGGATTTCCCCCGCGATGAGAGGCATCAACCCCACGAGTTGAGTGGGCGCTGGCAACAAATAGAGTATCGGCCGATCCAATCCAACGCTGCTGTTCAGGTGTTAGAGATTGTCCAAATTGTGCCTCAGAACATTGTTTTGCAGCCGTTAAATCGAAATTCGGAACAAGCTGCCGTCGCTGAATGTACTTGGGGCAGTTGGGATAGGATTCTACAACATTTAAACATAAGCGATCGCTTGCTTGTTGAGCGATCGCGCCATTAATCCGCCACCGACGGCGACTGGCAAGTTCGATCGCCAGCATTCCGATCTGATTTTCAGCCTGGATATTTGCCCAGAAAGGATCGTGAGGATTAATCATAGCTTGGGTTAAGTCAAATGCGATCGCCTGCGGATCGACAGGTTTAACAAAACCAGGCAACCCAAACAACACCGATGCCCAAACTTTCTGCCCTGCATCCACACTGCCCAGAACAATCATGCGTTGCTGTTCGATGAATTTGATCGCATTTTGGAGAATTTTATCCCCAATGATTTGCCCATTTTGTTGGGCTGCGATCTCCTCGCCAACCCGTTGCTGTGCGTGCAGTTCGCCTTCGTGGAAAGGGCTTTCAAGTCGCATAGATATACCCTCCAAATCTTGCTCAAACGCAGAAATAATAAAATGATTTCTAGAGACTAATTTAACTGAAAAAATCCATGAACACAAATTAAATAATACCTCATTTACTTGGAAAATGCTATAGTGAAACCAGATTATTATAATTGATAATACCTAGTTTCTCAACTGTTGCTGCTGTACCTCATAAATCTACAATTTTCTGTATCAAGAAACGCGATCGCACCTACTACCGCAACAACTGATTAATCATCTGATTTGCCTGAGACTCATAGCTGCCACCAAACAAATTAAAATGATTCAAAATGTGATATAGATTATATAGAATTTTCCGCCGCTCATAACCCGAATCTAATCGCCAAGCTTCCTGATATCCTCGATAAAACGCCGCAGAAAACCCACCAAATAACTCTGTCATCGCAATATCAACTTCTCGATCTCCCCAATAGGCTGCTGGATCGAAAATTACGGGTTCTCCCGCAGGTGTCACCCCTGCATTCCCTCCCCACAAGTCACCGTGAACTAGCGAAGGTTGTGGTTTATGACCTGCTAATAAATCAGGAATTGCCGCTAATAAATGTTCTGCTTGGGGAAAGCGACCACCTCGACGCTTAGCTAACTTTAACTGATAACCAATCCGATGTTCTGCCCAAAAATCCGCCCAATTTTCCGTCCAAGTATTAATCTGTGTCGTTGAACCAATTGTATTATTAATATCCCAACCAAAACCACCCCTTGACAAAGTAGAATTAGACGGATTATATTGGTGCATTGCTGCTAACTTGCGCCCCATCTCTTCCCAAGCTTGATTATCGCCACGCCCGCCTAAATCTAGCCATTCCAACACAATATAAGCAGAATTTCCCTCAGTTCCCCAACAAATCGGTTGAGGAACCCGAATTGTCTGGCTATCCCACATTTGCTGTAATCCTAATGCTTCCGCCTCAAACATTGCTATCTGTGAAGCTTGATTTAATTTCACAAAATAACTGCGGGAACTGTCACTGATTTGATATCCTTGATTAATACAGCCGCCACTAACTGAACGGCGGTTATCTATCTTAAACTTTTCTCCTGTTACTTCGGTAATTCGTGTAGCAATGTTATTCCACATAAAGTATCAAATTTATGGATAAGTTGCAATTAATTGTTCTCTCGCGGGGTGGGGGCGGGTTTTTTAGTCTTTGGGTATTCTTTAAAAGCTATTGGCGAACCCGCCCTTACAGGTTTGTGAAAATGGTATTAAGAGATCGGGTTACAAACTCTTCTTCAATTCCGTAATTAAAGCCTCTCCCATTTCCCGACAACCTACCAGTTTCATACCTTCTGATTTAATATCGCCAGTGCGATATCCTTGTTCTAAAACTTGCACTACTGCTTTTTCAATTCGATCGGCAGCCGTAGGTTGATTTAAGGCGTAACGAAGCATCATTGCAGCACTTAAAACTTGTGCTAAAGGATTAGCTTTGTCCTGTCCGGCAATATCGGGTGCAGAACAGTGAACTGGTTCAAATACGCCGGGGCCAGATGCACCTAAACTCGCCGATGGTAACATTCCAATACTACCAGTTAACATGGCAGCAGCATCGGAGAGAATGTCGCCAAACAGGTTGCTGGTGACGATAGTATCGAACTGTTTTGGCCACCGGATTAACTGCATGGCGGCGTTGTCAACGTAGAGGTGAGAAAGTTCGACTTCGGGATATTCTTTGGCTAATTCGGTGATGCGATCGCGCCACAATTGCGATACATCTAAGACATTAGCTTTATCCACTGAACACAACTTTTTACCGCGTTTCATGGCAGTTTCAAATCCGACTCGCCCAATGCGATCGATTTCTGATTCTGTGTAAGCCATCGTATTCACGCCGCGCTTCTCGCCAGTTTCCGTTTCAAAAATACCCTTGGGTTTACCAAAGTAAATCCCGCCAGTAAGTTCGCGGATGACCATAATATCCACACCTTCAACTACTTCTCGCTTTAAGCTGGAAGCATCAACTAATTGAGGTAAAATTGTGGCGGGACGCAAATTAGCAAA
>DATGYA010000294.1:0-2236 GCA_035298405.1 Kamptonema sp.
ATGGGGAGCGGGGGAGATGGGGGAGATTAGTTTCTTGCTTATTCCTTCTTCCTTAAATAGCTTACAATCGATCGAGGAGTATTTTGCACGAACATGATCAAACTGCGATTAAAACGATACGGTAAAAAACGGGAGGCAAGCTACCGGATTGTAGCGATGAAGAGCACTTCCCGTCGGGACGGCCGCCCCTTAGAAGAACTAGGCTTCTATAACCCTAGAACAGACGAAACCAGGCTGAATGTCCCAGCGATTGTCAAGCGCCTCCAACAAGGCGCTCAGCCGACTGACACTGTGCGCGACCTACTGAAAAAAGCTAATGTTTTTGAACAAGTCGGAGCGGGAGCAAACCTTGAGTCCAGTAATGCAGCGATCGCCAGCTAGTCCTGACTACGTAGGACTGGTGCGGTTTTTAATTGAACCTTTTTTAGAATCGCCTGAGTCTTTACGAGTTGATTGCGAACTACATCCGCGCCAAGCACGGACGTGGATTCGGCTTGCCTTTGACGAGCCGGATAAGGGGCGCGTGTATGGCAGGGGTGGGCGTAATATTCAGGCAATTCGGACTGTATTGGAAATGGTCGCAAAAACTGTGAGCCAATCCGTATATTTAGACATATACGATGCTCAAGGTGAAGAACCCCGCTACTCTAATCCTAGAAGTGATTCGCGCTACGGAAGTAGTCGCGATCGCGACAGCAGACCCCGTGGTAGAGATATCGGCAGTAGACCATCGAAAGAACCCCGCCGCTCAACTCCGCCTCCATTTAGACCTAGCAGAAGCAATCCAGACTTCGGTTAGAAATGTAGGAATGGCCTGCCAATCTGAACCTATTGTTGGTTGATGAAGACCGCGTTTATTGGTGTCAACTTCAGGATGTAGTTGGTTCTAAAAGTTGACACTAATAGTCTATAAAAGCAAATTGGAAGTTTTAGCAGTTGCCAAATCATAGGAACAAATTCTTGTAGGGTGGGCGCTGCTATCCTCCAATCCGAATGTTATAGAAATATCGTTACAGCAGCGTCCACCTTACTGCTGTTACTATACACGACAATTGGAAGTTTTAATTGGAGGGAGCTTATGTTGGCATGACAGAAACATTAACAATTCAGTTACCGAGTGTGGATAGCGCGATCGCGATCGCTGGTTATCAAGAAGAAAATCTCAAAGTTTTGATTAAACAAACTGGCGCTAATGTAGTGATGCGAGGGCAAGAACTACTGATTTCGGGAACAGAAAATCAAGTGAAACTCTGCGAGAAATTAGTGCGATCGCTTGCCCAATATTGGAAAACAGGCAAAAGCATTTCATCAGTAGATATCCTCACCGCACGCCACGCCTTAGATACCGATCAACAAGATGATTTTCACGACTTACAGCGCGATGTACTAGCAAAAACTCGCCGAGGCGAAGAAATTCGATCTAAAACCTTTCGTCAGCGTCAATACGTCCAAGCAATCCGCAGCCATGACCTCACATTTTGCATTGGCCCTGCGGGAACCGGCAAAACATATTTAGCAGCAATTATCGCCGTACAAGCGTTGCTTTCCAAACAGTACGAAAAGCTGATTTTAACACGGCCCGCAGTAGAAGCAGGCGAAAAATTGGGATTTCTACCAGGTGATTTACAGCAGAAAGTCAATCCATATTTGCGACCTCTATATGACGCTTTATACGAAATGATTGAACCAGAAAAAATGTCAGATTTAATGGAAAAAGGTACTATAGAAGTAGCTCCTTTGGCTTATATGCGAGGTCGCACGCTCAGCAATGCCTTTGTGATTTTAGACGAAGCTCAAAATACCACGCCAGCACAGATGAAAATGGTATTAACTCGTTTGGGATTTCGTTCTCGAATGGTAGTAACTGGGGATCTGACTCAGACAGATTTGCCATATAATCAACAGTCGGGATTGTCAGTTGCACACAAGATTTTGAGGCACGTTGAAGGGATTGCATTCTGCGAATTTTCTCAGGCAGATGTCGTGCGACATCCTTTAGTACAGCGGATAGTTGCTGCTTATGAACAGCACGAAAAATAATTATTTGTTAACGGTTAACGGTTAACGGTTAACGGTTAACGGTTAACAACTAACAACTAACAACTAACAAATAACAACTAACAAATAACAAAATCATGCCTAATCTTAAAGAATTTCTGGAAGAATGCGAAAACCTGGGAACTTTGCGTTTAATTGTAACTAGCAGTGCAGCCGTACTGGAAGCGCGAGGCAAGCT
>DATGYA010000295.1:0-2156 GCA_035298405.1 Kamptonema sp.
CCTGTACGTTACGAACAATTTCGGAAGCACAAGCGAAGATTCAATCTGAGGAATTCTTCATTGCTGCTTTAGAAACAGCACGAATCATAGAGCATCCAAAAGAAAAAGTTGAGGCAATGCAGGAAATTGCTAGAGCGCAATTTCAGTCAGGGCAATTTTCGGCTGCTCTAGAAACTGTACAGGAGATCCAAGCTGAGGCTGAAGGAGAACAGGCAGTGGAGCTAATTGTAATATCCGCTGAGAACCAAGTCAAAGTAGAAGGGAGAGAAGCAGCACAAGACACTTATGCTACATCTATAAAGTTAGTTCACAAGATTAAGAATGATGGAATACAGGCGAAATTACTTGAGACAGTTGCCAAATCTCAGGCAAAGTCGAGTTTTGGTGCCCTGGCGATTAGGACTACAGATATGGTTCTCATTAATCGTAACAAGCACCTCCCCAATATCGCTAAAGTTATGGCTGAAATAGGCGATCGAGATAACTTTAAACGCCTGTTAATTCCCAGTGCCTACTATTTAGATGCCGCCTATGAAATATGCGGACATCTGGCGCTCTTATATCCTAAGCAGGCAGCAGCAATAGCAAAAGTGGTGAGTGAGTTTCATTGAGGGTGTGGTCGAATTATCATATAGCGTTTCTCAGAGTCGTGAGGTACACTTAGTAAAGTAAAACTAATTAGAGGAAAAATTGTCAATGCAGCCCTATTCAATAGATTTTAGGCAAAAAATAATAGAAATCAGAGAACAAGAAAATATCTCAATAAGAAAACTAGCAGAACGTTTTAAAGTAGCCAAGAGCTTTGTTCAAAAACTACTAAAAAGAGCTGAACAAACCGGAGATATTAGTCCGCTTACTCAAGGGGGAAGTCCACCGACAAAATTAAATAGTGAACAATTAGTGACTTTAGTAGAAATCATTGAAGAGCATAATGATGCAACTTTACAAGAATTAACTGAACTGCTTGAGGAAAAAACTGGAATAAAGGTAAGTAGAGCGACCATGGGAAGAATCAGCAATCGACTCAATTATAGTTTCAAAAAAAACGCTCTATGCGGCTGAGAAAACCAGCGAGCGAGTGCAAAAAGCCAGAGTTGAATTTTGGGATAAAATCAGGGATGTAATGGCTGAAGACCTGATTTTTCTGGATGAATCAGGAGTTAATCTAGCAATGGTACGACTATATGGAAGAGCATTAAAAGGTCAAAGAGCGAGGGGAGAAAAACCACAAAAAAGGGGGAGAAATATTTCTTTGCTATCGGCTTTATCTTTCAAAGAAGTAGTGGCTTCAAGTAATATTTATGGTGCAGTAGATGGAGTAACATTTGAAGCCTTTATCCTGACAAAGTTGGTGCCTAAACTTTGGAAAGGTGCTTGTGTAGTTATGGATAATGCTAAAATTCATTTAGGAGAAATGGTGAAAAATTTTATAGAAGATGCTGGAGCAACCTTAATTTATTTATCTCCTTATTCTCCTGAGTTTTCCCCAATTGAAAATTTTTGGTCAAAAGTGAAATCGATATTAAGAAAACTCAAAACTAGAAATTATTTAGACTTAATTGATGCAATTACAGAGGCCATGTTACAAGTTACTCAAAAAGATATTCGTAATTGGTTTACTCATTGTTGTTATTGTACCTCACGACTCTGAGAAACGCTATATTGATCTTAGTTAAGGCAAACAGATAAGAAACTATGCCTCTTAAAGGGCGGCTACCGCCGCCCCATCAAACCAAACACCCAACCCTCTGCTATGCGTCCCTTACACCTAAACCCTATCGATATATGTAGGGTCAGCCTGAATTCGCTCATCAAAGTCCATATTTTCCCATTCTCCAATAACCCTCCCCGGTCTGTCCATCAAATCAGCAGGAGCGCTACTGGGACGCACGAATGGGTATTTATCCTCATCTTCCGGCGCGATCGCCAACTCCACCAACTCAGTATCCTCATCTTCAAACAGAGCCGGATTAACAATTGCATCAACCTTTAGTTCCATTTCCATCACCTCAAAAACACTTCCAATGGTCAACACTTGACCGAGTTTCAACCTGTTAAGGCTTAGATAGACTTTTCTTACCAGCCTTACCAACTATTTCAACAATTCCTATTCTAACACCTCAATTCTAGGGAGAAATCAACTCATGGTCGCCACA
>DATGYA010000296.1:0-15501 GCA_035298405.1 Kamptonema sp.
AAATCTGACCTTAATGTTTTCACTTTAGACGGGTCAAAGTTTTCCTCTACTAATAGTTTTTCTCTCAAAGCTCCTGCTGGTTCGACAGTAATCGTTAACGTCACAGGTAACAGTATTTCTCTACAAAACTTTGGGATGCAATTCAGTGGCGTTGATAAGAAAAATGTAGTTTTTAACTTTGTTAATGCTACTAGCTTAACTACAACCAACTTTTCTTTTCAAGGTAGTGTCTTAGCACCTCAAGCTAGTTACAAGTTCAATAATGGCAACTTGGAAGGTACTTTAATTGCTGCTTCAGTCTCAGGTACCGGAGAATTTCACAATTATCCTTTCAGCGGTAACTTACCTTCAACATCGCCTTCGTCGCCGAGTGCAAGTAATCCTTCGCCTTCGTCATCGCCGAGTGCAAGCAATCCTTCGCCTTCGTCATCGCCAAGTACAAGCAACCCTTCGCCTTCGTCGTCGCCAAGTGCAAGCAACCCTTCGCCTTCGCCATCAGCATCATCCGAACCTGTTCCCGCTCCTGAGCCTGTCACCATCGTAGGTACAATGTTAGGCGGTGCAGCATTAAGTTTCTTGCGTCGCCAAAGAAAAGGATAAGCTAAGACTCATCTAAACAGGACTTACGCAACTAGCATATATGGTAGGGTACGTCAGCCATATATGGTAGGGTACGTCAGCAATCTGCAACCCTCGATAATAGTTGTAGAACCTTGTCTGGCACACCCTACAATTTGATTAGAGTTGCGTAAGTCCTATCAATGTTTTTTAGCCGATTAAATCCAGCTACAAATGCACCCAAACTTGTCAAATATTTATGCTTTGAGGAATTTTTGAAGGCGACAAATATCTGTAAGAAACAAGCCTTTGACTATCTTCTTTGATAATTTTATACTCAATTTCCGTTAGTTTAGCCTTAAATTTATCCAAAGCTATTTTCACTTTATCATCAAAATATGAGTCTGAGTAATCACCTAGTTTCGTATAGTAGACTGAGCCAAGCAAATAAAGAATTTGTACTTGCAAGTCAGCTCGCTCTAATGGTGGTAATAACTCCATAAAATCTTGCTGCTTTTGAGAGTTTGTAGGCGCTGGGGAATAACAACCTAAAGGAAACGCTGGTGCGTAAGACATCAAACCACTTTGTGGAAAGTTAACAGCAGCGTGTTGAGCGCTAGCTGTAAAGATAACTGTAGAGATAGCCTCAACTAGATAATCTAGGGTGTTAATTCTACCGTCTCCATCTTCGCCAATATTACAGCGTCCTTTAGACAGTAACTCTCCTGCCCAATTTTGTAATTGTCGATCTTGCTTTACAGACTCATCGCTGCTGTAGCCAATACGTAAGTATTCGCCAACCCACTGATAAATAGCATCCCAAATTTGTTGACCATCATCTCGGTAAGGATAAATTGGTAGCTGTTTGGAATTATTAACACCGCGTTTTTCCAAAGTTTTTGGGAAGGCAACTTGATTAAAATTAGCTAAGTGGCTGTGGGCTGCTTTTATAGCTAGCTGGCAGTCACTACCAATAGTAGCACTTAATAGCGAGTCTATAGACCCTGCTGGTGCTAATAAACTTTTATGGGCAGCATAATTAATTAATACAGTGCCTTCTAAATGAGCTTTCAATAAAACTCTGATTGCATGACTTTTATCAGTAAAACAGCGATTAGTTGCCAAAACAAAAGGCTCAATAAATAAGTGCGTCTGAGCTAAGTGAGAGATCAGCTCGTGGTAATTACTATCTGCCATTTGCAACACAGTTTTAGCGCTCATCCAGTTATCTCCATCTAAGGGAGTAAATATTTGGTTTTCATAACCTGGAGTTTCTTGAGTGCAAATTGCTATCGGCACTAAATTCTTATCTGAATACCGATCTGGTGGTACTGCAAATAAAGCTAATGGAGCATATATATACTTTTGAAATCCACCAAAATTTCCCGCCAATAGATTGCCAAGATTAGAATAATCTGAGAGATAAACCCGCCCTTCTTGTAGTGCTACCTCTAAACTATCCTGACAGTTAATCTCGGACAGAATATTTTGGTATTGTTCGCTGGTAATTGGCAGGCGCGAATCAATTTTTTTGATTTGGTTGAGCATAACTGGGTTGGGCCCAGCTACTTGCATATAAGCAAAAACTTTATCCTGTTGGAAATTTGCTAAAGTTGCTGGCTTGATGTTTAATGGGTTAATTAATTGTTCGTAATCCTCTAGAGTAGGATTCCGAACAGAAGTAGTTTCCAGTACCTCTCTAGAATCCGTTTGAGTGTCAATTAATTCTTGTTCTAACGATTTTACGTTATATCGAACAATTTTTTGAAGAGCGGTATATGTTTTGTCAATGTTAACCTTATTTTGAAATTCATCAGCTTTTAAAGAAATTCCAGATAGTTCTTGAGGATTCTTAGTTAATAAATTCCCTAATTGTTGGTCAATTTGTCGATCGATTATATTAAGTTGTTCTACAAACTTAAATTTTGGAATCGGATGGCTTTCTAGGTGAATGTCATTTTCAGGAGGTAGAGTTGTTTCCAGTTCATCGTCAGTATCTCTTAATGCTAATGCTGATAATAGTTTAAAAACAGCATTTTTTAAATCTTCTTGTTCCTTTGCAGCTTTGATTTCTTCATTAATCAAATCTAAGTCGTCTAAGAGGTTAATTTTAGGTTGATTTGAACTGAACTCATTAATAAGAGTAGGATGCTTTTCCAGTTGTTTTTTTCTTATAGTTAAAATGCTGATACTACTTATTACTAAAGCCAACCACTTTTGGGTCGGAATTTCGTCTTCAGGTAGGAGAGGCAGAGGAGTAGAAATAATACCTGCGACTTTTATTTCCGAGATGGATGTCATAGCTAGAGGAGCTAGAACTCGATCGTCATATTCATATTTATCGCCACTATTTGGAAGCTGAGGTTTTAACAAACCATATACTGTCACTAATGTTTTCAACAAGAGTTTAAGAGGAGTTTTAGTTGGAAACACAGACATATTTTTACTCCTTACTAAAGTACTGTTACTAGATTTGTTGAATTTACAGCAGATTCTTCACGCTTGGCGAGTAGCAGCTTAACTAAACTCCATAATTTTGTTTTAGGATGTTAGGTGAGCTAGCAAATTTAGCTGAGGTATTAATCTAGCATCTCTCTTAGGTAGGATGTCAAGGAAACAGAATATATGTTGTGTAAAGATTTATAAATTAATCTACGGACAAAAAAATGTCAATCGCGAAAAGAGAGTGGTCTATTCCAGGAGTCGAATCTATCTGAAAAAAAGTGCGATCGCTTTAGTCAAAATTATCGGTTTTTTCAAAAGTCTTAGCAGCGGTTAAGATAGCAATACCGAACAAAAACTCCCTATGCGCTTGACATCTCTCGACGTTTTTCGAGGCGTTGCGATCGCCTCCATGATCCTTGTCAACAATCCCGGTAGTTGGGATTACGTTTATCCTCCCCTCGATCACGCGGAGTGGAATGGTTGTACGCCGACAGACTTAGTATTTCCCTTCTTTCTGTTTGCCGTCGGTGCAGCGATGTCTTTTTCCCTATCTAAATATACTGAAGGAAACCAACCCAAATCAACAATTTATTGGCGGATTGTACGCCGTGCTGCGCTACTTTTCCTGCTAGGTTTGCTGCTTAATACTTCCTCAATTTTTCTCGACGTATTACTCAACGGTTCCCCGATTGAAAATTTCAGTAAAATTCGGATTCTGGGAGTATTGCAACGCATTAGTTTAGCTTATTTTTTAGCCGCGATCGCGATTCTCAACCTCAGAGAACGAAACCTGCGAATACTCACCGCCACCCTACTTTTAGGATACTGGGGTGCATTAACCTTAATACCCGTTCCCGGTTACGGTCAAGGCTTACTCACGCCAGAAGGGAATTTAGGCGCATACCTCGATCGCCTCATACTTGGAACCCAACACCTCTACCGCCAAGGACAATTCGATCCAGAATCACTACTAGGCACATTACCCGCGATCGCCACAGTCCTCATGGGCTATTTTACAACTCAATGGCTGCAAATACAACCAATTAAAACCCGCACCAGTTTAAGTTTAGCAATATTTGGTCTTTGTTGCCTCGTAATTGGTCAACTTTGGGGATTTTTGTTTCCCATCAACAAACAACTCTGGACAAGTTCCTATGTCCTTTTCACAGCAGGCTGGGCTTTATTATTACTAGCAGTTTGCTACGAAACAATTGAAGTCCGTCGCTGGCAATGGGGGCGACCATTTGAGGTCATGGGGTTAAATGCAATTTTTGTCTTTGTCGCATCAGGACTTGTTGCCAGAATCTTACTCAAAACCCACATTGGCAGCGGTGAAAAGCCCCCAACTACCTATACTTGGATTTACGAGAACTGGTTTCGACCTTGGGGCGGTGCGATGAATGGTTCCCTTGCTTTTGCCTTAATTACCGTATGCTTTTGGTGGCTTATTCTTTATCTAATGTATCGGCGCGGTTGGTTCTTCAAAATATGACATATAACTTTGATAACAGTTACGATCGCCATCTGGACTCTCTCAACTGCCGATCGAACACAAAGGGATTAAAAATGCCAGTCAAGTAACGCCAGCACAACCAGAAAATACCTTAATTCTCAGTTGGAGCGATCGCGGGTTCTCATCTAACTATGTGGCAATAATTTTGAGCATATTTCCAGTGATAAAAGTACCAAATTTTATAGTTGTTTGACTCATTTCCATGTCAAATAATTGACCAATCCCGGCTGTTGTATTATATCCACCTAGCTACTAATTTCCGCCTTGTGGTGTCAACTGTCAGCCGTAAGCATTAAAATTAAAAAAAGTGATGTGAACAGGAAGGCTTTGGCAATGATTCCAACCGTTATTGAACAATCGGGTAGAGGCGAACGCGCCTTTGATATATACTCGCGGTTGCTGCGCGATCGCATCGTCTTCCTCGGACAGCAGGTGACATCAGACTTGGCCAACCTCATCGTTGCCCAACTGCTTTTCCTAGATGCCGAAGACCCAGAGAAAGATATCTATCTCTATATCAACTCACCAGGGGGCTCCGTCAGCGCAGGTATGGGAATTTTTGACACCATGAACCATATCCGGCCAGAGGTTTCCACAATTTGTCTCGGTTTAGCAGCCAGTATGGGTGCTTTTCTCCTCAGTGCAGGTGCCAAAGGTAAGCGGATGACTCTGCCTCATTCCCGGATTATGATCCACCAACCTTTGGGCGGTGCTCAAGGCCAAGCCACCGACATTGAGATTCAGGCTAAAGAAATTCTTTACCACAAAAGACGCTTGAACGAGCATTTAGCCGCCCACACAGGTCAGCCTCTCAGCCGTATTGAAGCAGATACCGAACGCGATTTCTTTATGTCGGCCGCAGAGGCTATGGATTACGGTCTCGTCGATCAAGTTATTGACCGTCGCCCTTCCGCTGTACATCCTATAGTTGCTATCCCTAGTTAGTTGTTAGTTGTTAGTTGTTAGTTGTTAGTTAAGCTGTTACGCATTTAAACGACTAACGAGGCTTGTAGGGTGCGTCAGCTAGAACACGCTTTGCTTAATGCGAAAAGTTTCGGTACTGACGCACCCTACATACTGACACACCCTACATAGCCCTTTAAATGTTGAACAGCTAATTTACTGAGATTCCAGGTATTGCAAGAAGTCAAGCAACTGCTCTTTATTTAATTGATGCCGTGCGAGCTTGCCGTAAGCTTGGTTAAGATAATCCCGCCCTTGCTTGGTGTCCCAGCCTAAGCGCACAATTTCATCAGAAGTTTTGCTGAAGATTTCCAGATACTCCAAAAAGTCCAGCAACTCATGCCTCGCCAACAGACCTTGTGACAGCTTGCCGTAAGCTTGGAGCAAATACTCAGACTCCTGTTCTTTCTTCCATTTCAGGCGCTTAAGAAGCACATCAATTTGTGCGATCGTCTCCGAATTATCCTCAATCACCTCACTCGGCGGGCTAATTTCCAAAGGAGTTTCGTTCGCTTCAATAAATGTAGACTGCGGTTCTACTTCCGACTCATAAGCGCTACTGTGCGTTACAGACGGAAATTCCGTTTCACTTTTACTGCTGCTAATTGGTGAGGGTATTGCTGAGCTCTCCTGCCCCAAAGGAGAAACCCCATAACTTGAAGAAAGCCAAGCATCAGAGTCTAATTGCTTTGGCACAGGGGGAACGCTGGTAGCGGCTGGGGCTGGATATATTGGTTCTGCTGCTGGCAGATTTGTAGGTTCATTTTCTTGAGTCTTTCTATTGACAAAACTGCCTTGTTGTGGTATCGAAGGATTTTCAGTAGGAAGAGGAATATCTCGGTGGGGAATCTGCGGGAGCGGGGCTGGAACTGTCTTTGGGGCAGTTGTTGGGGCAGTTGAAATTATATCTTCCCTAGCAATGTCTCGATTGGTTGCTGTGTAAAGCGGATTGTCCGGTGTAGTTACAGGGGCTGGGACAGAGACAGAGGAGTTGAGACCAAGAATAGAGAGCGATCGCGTCCAGCTTCGATCCTCCGCCAACTCAACAGTATCACCAGCAGACATAGCAGTAGCAACAGTTTTTCCGTCTAGCTGAATCAGAGTACGAACAACAAATTTACCTTGATAAATTGTTACTAACTCAGAGATTAACTGACCTGTCGGATAGAGAGTGCGAAATTGAGCAAACATAAGCTTGTGGCCCGAAAAGCGTGTTGGGCTTCTAATTTAAGTGTAGTACAGCCGCTTGACAAATCGATGTCCTGAAAGCACAAGATTAAACATACAATAAAATTAAAGGTTAATCATCCGCGCAACCTTTCACGCCACTCAACCCCCACCCTGCACCCTGCGGTTTAAGCTAATTAGGCATCGGGCGTCATTTCCACAAATCTGAGGAATGGCTTAGCAATTAGGTAAAAGTAGTACAGAGCAAAACTCTTTGCATACCTGCACTTACTCTGTTCATAAATTGCTCCGGGTCAGAAAGCGGTATCGTTGGGCTGCATAGCTGTCCTTTAGGGCAGACCCAGACAAAAACAGGGGCATCGCAGCAATGAGCGATTAACTATTTGCCTCTAGTGGGTCAGTTCGTTACCTAACCTACTCAGCACTCAGCCGAAGCATCGAGTTCTTTTTTTGACTGCACGAGTATGGTAAATCTCTAGTTAAAAGCTGAACACATTTGACCTGAGAGCCGAAAAGACCGCTTCGTTGCTCGCAACGCTACGCAGAGATTGCTTTGTACCTTGTAACGCCAACGAGGTTTTGAGGTCTGAACTTTGAATTAAAAACTCTTTTTAACTCAAAATTCAGACCTCAAAACTCAAAACTTTATTCACCCATCCGCGAAGAAAGGGGAATCAGCAAAATGGGTAGCCAACTGGTAGGGGATTGCGCGGTCGAGATTGCTAAATTCAGACAAAGAGGATTAAGCGCTACATGGAATTTTCTATCGCTGCACTGCTGGCAAATTTCACAGATGACAAATTAATTGCCCCCAAAGCTCTGGAGAAAAAACTCGACTGCAACGACGAGTCAAGTCAAGCGAAACTTCAGATCGCTTTGGATGCCTTAGAGAAAATTGGCATTTTAGTCAAAGATAAAGGCCGATATCGGCGATTGGTGGAAGAAGACGTAGTAGAAGCAAAACTCCGCTGTTCTAGCAAGGGATTTTGCTTTGCCATTCAAGATACTGAAGGTTCAGAGGATGTTTACGTCCGAGAAAGTCACCTATCAACAGCTTGGAATGGCGATCGCGTTTTAGTAAAAATCATCAAAGAAGGCAGTCGCCGCCGTTCCCCAGAAGGAGAAGTACAGTTAATTTTAGAACGGGCTAACCCTTCGGTATTAGCGCGGGTCAAGCAAACTAGCAGCCCCACTGGACGCATCGGTTACAGAGCGGTTCCTTTAGACGATCGCTTACTATTTGAACTTGAACTAATGCCCAATGGTGTTAACCTCCAAGAAGCCATCGACCACCTAGTTCATGTTGAAGTTCTCCGCTATCCTCTAGGTAGCCACCGACCAGTTGGCAAGGTGGTTCAAGTACTTGGTTCTGATGCAGAAGCCGCCGATGACTTGGATATTGTTTGTTGCAAACATGACTTGGCTCGTTCTTTCCCCGCTACTGTCAGAGGAGCTGTGGAAACTTTGCCCACGAAGTTGAAAAAAACTGAACTTAAAAAGCGCTTGGATTTACGCGGTCTTTTAACAGTTGCTTTTGCCAGTTCTGAGTTTTCAATTTTGAGCTTTGAGTCAGAAGATCCAAGTCAAGATTCAGAGGCGACAACTGCGAGTTCGACTCCTCAAGTTTGTATCGAACACGCTTTCACTCTCGAAGCTAGCAAGTCAGGTCAGTGGCGGGTAGGAGTTCACATTGCCGATGCTACGGAATATGTGCGCCCCGACTCGCCTATTGACCGGGAAGCCCGCAAGCGTGGGAACTCGGTACACTTAGCTAAAATGCTTGTGCCGATGTTGCCGACGGGAATATCATGCGATCGCGCCTCTTTGTTGCCAGGTCAAGAACGCCTCGCCGTGAGTGTGCTACTTACTCTCGATAGCTCAGGGGAGTTAGTAGAATACGAAATTCAACCCAGCATCATCCAAGTTGACTCCCAGCTTACCTACAAAGAAGCTCAAATACTTCTTGACTCTGCACCCGATGAATCAATTCATGGTTCCGCTTTTCTACTACACCCTTTTCTGTCCGAACTCGCAGCCGCTAGTCTTGCGGCGAAACAAACGCGGCGAAACCGGGGAGGTTTTGAATTAAACCTGCCCGACACTACTTGCCACTATGACGATGAGGGAGAAATAGGAGCTTTTACGGTAAATGATAGTACCCCCATTCAGTCGGTGGCAGCTCAGTTGGTTGTACTAGCAAACGAAGCCGTTGCTACTCATTTGCAAGCTTTGGCAGTACCGGGAATTTACCGTTCCCAGCCTACTCCCGATCCCGCAGATGTTCTGGAGTTAGTGAAGTTGTCGAGTAATTTGGGGTGCGATTTGTATTTGGAGAATGAAGAAGAAGTACAACCTTTGGACTTCCAACGATTTACGGATCAATTCGCGCGATCGAAGGCTGAGAGAGTGCTGTCATATTTACTGGAGGATACTTTAAAGCCTGGAGTTTACAGCACTGCACCTAAACCTCATTTTGGTTTAGCGTTGGCTCAAGGTTACGCTCACTGTGCCTCCCCTCTCTCGCGCTATGCGGATTTGCTGAATTTGCGGGTGTTACAGGCGGTGTTTGAGCAAGGGCGCGATCGCCGTACAACTCGTGCTAAGGAAAGAGTAAATTTAAACCACTCGTCTTGCGCTGGTCAAATTAATTGGAATGTCTTACCGCCAGAGGTTCATCACGAATTTGAAGCTCAGTTTGCCTCAGTTGTTGTACATCTAACTGAGCGCGAAAGGGTGGCACTGGATGCAGAAAATGATTTAGAGGGACTCAACAAAACTGGATTGATGAAGGAACGCACGGGTCAAACCTTTCAGGGTTTAATTACTGGCGTACAGTCCTATGGTTTCTTTGTGGAAATTGAGATTCCTACAGGAGAGGAGACTTTGCGTGTGGAGGGATTAGTTCATGTTTCTTCGCTCAAAGATGACTGGTATGAATACAGATCGCGCCAGCAAACTCTCGTGGGTCGCAAAAACCGCAATCAATATCGCTTAGGCGATCGCGTTGAGGTTCAGGTTAAGAGTGTTGATTACTATCGTCAGCAAATTGATTTGGTAGCTGTTGGTGGCGGTAGTGAGGCTTTTTACGACAGCGATGATTAATTGTTAACGGTTAACTGTTAACGGTTAACTGTTAACGGTTAACTGTTAACGGTTAACTGTTAACGGTTAACGATTGCTCTATAAATTATGAGAACACCGAAAACTGTTAACGCTTTGGAAGACTTAGGGCGCGTTCAACTCTCTAAAAGTTTTTTTATGCGCGAATTTCTTTATTCAGAAATTTCTCAAATTGAAGGTATCCCTAATATTCCTGACGATCCTGAGTTGGCGATCGCAGCAGGAAAAAATTTGTGCGAGAATGTACTTGAGCCAATTCAAGATGCACTTGGTCGAATTAGTATTCGCTCGGCTTATCGTTCTTGTGCAGTCAACGCCAAAGGTGCAGAGAATAGAAACCAGTATCGCTGTGCAAGCAATGAGTCCAACTATGCTCGGCATATCTGGGATAAAAAAGATGCAGATGGATATATGGGAGCAATGGCTTGTATTATTGTCACTTCATTTGTTCCTTACTACGATCGCACTCACGATTGGACAGCATTAGCATGGTGGATACACGATCGCATTGATGCCTATGCAGAAATGACTTTTTTCCCAAAGTATGCAGCACTTAATATTAGTTGGAGTGAGAACCCGAACTATTCAAAATTTATTGATAGCTATGTGAAAAATCCCCACACTGATAAGAAAGGATATTTGACAAAGCAGGGAATGGATAACTTTGCAGGTTCCCATGAGCAGTTTTATCAAGAGTTTATGAATCAGCATATTTAAAGGCAGCTTATAAGAACCCAATTTCTTAAGAATCTCATCATCTTTAGACGTGAGAGTGTCAAAACAACTAACTAACAAATAACAAGTCACCAATTAATGAAAAATAAAAAACCTTTAATCGTAGGAATAACTGGGGCATCAGGATTGATTTATGCAGTAAGAACCTTAAAATATCTATTACAAGCTGATTTTGCTGTAGAACTTGTGGCATCTAAATCTACTTACATGGTTTGGCAAAGCGAACAAAATGTTAAAATGCCAGCAGAAATCAGTCTTCAGGAAGAATTTTGGCGCGAGCAAGCTGATGGGGAAACTAGAGGCAAACTCCGCTGTCATCCTTGGCAAGATGTCGGTGCAAATATTGCTAGTGGTTCCTTTCGCACTTTGGGCATGATTGTGATACCTTGCAGTATGAGCACAGTGGGGAAATTAGCGGCGGGATTGAGTTCGGATTTGCTGGAAAGGGCGGCGGATGTGCAGATTAAGGAAGGGCGAAAACTGGTGCTTGTGCCCCGTGAAACTCCTTTAAGCTTGATTCATTTGCGGAATTTAACTGCTTTGGCAGAAGCAGGGGTTAGAATTGTCCCAGCGGTTCCGGCTTGGTATCATAATCCTCAAACAATTGAAGATTTAGTCGATTTTGTGGTAGCTCGCGCCTTAGATCAGTTAGATATCGATTGTACTCCGATCAAAAGGTGGAAAGAATAGTTATATTTTGCTAATGGCTAATTGCTAATGGCTAATTGCTAATTAACGTGAACTCTACACTGACGTTAATTAAAAGACGCTGAAGTTAATTAAAAGCGAAAATTAGAGGGCGATCGCTGTAGGTAAGGCGCGATCGTAAAGAAGCGATCGCCATTCCCATCCTTAAGGAAATTAGAGCGCAAAATTTGACAATCTTTGTGATTATGGATAGAGTGATAGTGTTGACTCAAATAGGTGACTCAAGGTAATGAATATATCCTTAACTCCTGAACTAGAGCAGTTTGTTCAGTCAACAGTCAAAAACGGTAGGTACTCATCGGCTTTTGAAGTGGTACGTGCTGCGTTACGATTGCTAGAACAACAAGAAATAGAACGTTTGGTGCGCTTAGAGGAACTCCGTAAGGACATAATGATTGGAATTGAAGCTTCCGATCGCGGAGAGGTTTTTGATGGTGAAGAAGTGTTAAGAGAATTGCGGGAGGAGATTCAGAAAGCGCATGAGGGTAAAAAATGAGTCGATACATTTTGAGCGCCCCCGCCAAGAAAGATTTAAGGGAACTGACTAACTATATGTTGCAGTTTAGCGCCAATGCTGCTAACCATTTTCTTGATGTTTTTGAGGAAAAATTTCGTTTATTAGCAGATTTTCCAGAAATGGGGCGCAGTCGTGAAGAATGAGCACCGTCGCTACGCAGTTTACCTGTAGATAAATATGTGATTTTTTACCGTGTTATTAAAAATGGCATCCAAATTGAAAGGGTGTTGAGTGGCTATAGAGACTTTGAGGATGTTTTTTTAGAAAATAGAGAAAGTTAAAGCGATCGCCCATCTGTAACTAAATGTGCGATCGCACGTTTTGAATCATGTCAATTTGACTGATTTCAAAAAGGCGATCGCACTTAAAAAATAAGGGCGGCAATTAAAAATCCCTCATCCCAAATCCCTACTCAGAGCTCCTTGAAGCTGAATTTCTAAAGGGCGATCGCGCTGAATTTCCAAGCCAGGAAAATCGCGCTTAGCCAGCATTCTTTCTCCTCCCAAAACTGCCTCTGGCGACCACAAAACCCACCGACTACCGACAGGAAGATTGCTCAAACTCCCTGGATTTTGACTTAGCCAAACTAAAGGAGCTCCCGGCAAACCAAAAGCCACTTCTTCACCTGCATTAACTGCCGCCAAAGTTTCCAAAACTCCTCTGCTGCTATTAACTTCTCCCGTTCCCGCTGTCCATAGCTTGACGTTAAGCTGACGCTTGCTAGCATAGAAGTACAGGGATGCAGCCGCAATGACTGCTTGTTCAAAATCAGACTCTTCCCAAGTCGCGGCGCTGTCGAGGCTGATAATTATTTCTTGACTACCTGTAGAAACTTCTAATTCCCGTACTCTCAACTCCCCGTAACGCGCACTGGTTCGCCAGTGAATTAAACGGGTCGGGTCTCCATGTCGGTAGGGTCTCAGTGTACGGGTGATACCCTCTGTAGCCATTTGCGATCGCCTACTCTCGTAGAATTGCGGAGTCTCTTGTTGGCCCATCCGATCCACTAGAGGACAGGTGGTTAAGGGCAAAACAGTGGGATACACAATGGCTGTAGCTTTCGCACTCCGGCTACGACGACACCAAAACAATCCCAAAGGCGCGGCTGTCCTTAGTTCTACTTCATTCCACCGATAGACACCCCGCTGATGTGTTGGATGATAGTATGTATCTAAGTAAATACCCTGAGAAGGTATGACTTCAATAGCGCGGGGTGCGGGTTGTCCCAGTACAAAAGGTAAGATGTCTACGACTTGCAACAGGGTTTTGGGTTGGTCGGCTGCATTTTCGATTTCTAATTCGATTGTCAGTTGGTCGCCAACGCTGACTGGTTGAATTGGGCGGCGGCGGACTTGCAGGGGTGTCAGCGATCGCGCAGGCAATACAGCAGCTATCCCCAGCATTGCTAAAGTCACACCGCTGATGACATATAGCCATCCAGCCATCGTATTCGATGCAGCTCCAAAAAAGAATAAAGCTAGCGAACCTAGCAGCCAACCAGCGTAGGCCGGGGCAACCCAATGAGTTTCTAGCCAGTAGGCAATTTTATGACCGGTTCTGATAACAGGAGTATTCATTTCTAAGCGCTAATTGCTAATTCGGAATTGCTAATAGTTAATTGTAAATTCTTCTGAGCGTTAGCCGTTAATTAGCCCTTAGCAATTAGTCAATTTTTAGCAATTACTTGCAGTTTCATCGCAGGAGTAAAGAAATGAACCCATTAATTAATGCTACGCCCGTTCGAGGTGAAGCTAATGGCCGCAGGGCACACCTACCACCGCCTCCACCGCCACCGCTGCCGTCTGGGGTACAAGCTGTTCGCCACCAAGAAGATTTGCCCGATACTTCTATTGAGATGATGGTGAAAGCTGCTTATGCTAGTAAAGCTTCTGATATTCACATTCGAGTTGGTCAAGTTCCGCGATTTCGGATTCGCGGCGAGATGGTAATACCAGAAAATCAGGTGAATACAACGCCAGAAATTTTTGAACATTATTTGGCAGAAATTCTGACATCTTCTCAACGCAGGCAGTTTGCAGATACCAAGGAGTTAGATACAGCGATTTTTTACCCTGGTTTAGTGCGGTGTCGGGTGAATTGTTTTGATTCTTTAAATGGCGGTGCAATAGTATTGCGTCTAATCAATTTGAATATTCCTTCAATTGATGAGTTGCACTTGCCGCAAGTTCTGAAAAATATTATTTGCCGCAAGCAAGGGTTAATATTAATTACAGGGCCGACGGGTTCGGGTAAATCTACGACGCTGGCAGCGATGATCGACCACCTGAACGCGACAGAATCGAAGCACGTAGTTACAATTGAAGACCCGATTGAATACGTTCATCCTTCTAAAAAGTGCCTAATTAGTCAGCGGGAAGTTGGTTTACATACCCATGAGTTTGAACAGGCTTTGCGGGCGGTTTTGCGGGAAGATCCAGATGTAATCTTGATTGGTGAAATGCGCGATCGCGTCACTATTAATACAGCTTTGCAAGCCGCTCAAACTGGTCACTTAGTCTTAGGTACTCTCCACACTCGCAGCGCTATCAATGCTGTTAATCGGCTGTTAAACCTTTACCCACCTGATGAACAGGAGGCGATGCGAATTCAGGTTTGTGACTCGTTAGTGGCGGTAGTTGCTCAACTATTGTTGCCGACAGTGGATAATCGCCGGGTGGCAGTTCACGATATTTTAGTGAATACACCTGCTATGCACGATTATCTGATGAAAGGTGACGACGAAAACGCCTTTAGGTTGATGGAAACTGACACTTACGAGGGGATGCAAATTATCAACCAGGTGCTATATTCGTTGGTGCTTGAGGGCAGAATTACGATTGAGGAAGCGGAAAAAGCTTCGCCGGAAGCAAGCGATTTAGATCGCCGTTTGCGGACTGGAGGCTATGATGCAGGTTCGGCTCGCGAGTTTAAAGGTAGAGACAAGGTTCAATCTTACAGGTAATTGTTAACGGTTAACGGTTAACTGTTAACGGTTAACGGTTAACGGTTAACGGTTAACGGTTAACTGTTTTGATCTAGGTTCTCGCATAAGTGAGAACCTTTTTACGTATTGCTGGTAAAATACATAAGGCTTGATTAAACGAACGAGATTTACCTGTAACTTGTGAGCCTGTAGCCGTAAAATGAGAGAAACTTCTTTGAATGCGATCGCGATCGCTATTTTCGCAGTGACAATTTCTACTTTATTGGGCCCGGCGTTAAATTTATCGCCAGCAGTACCCGCGATCGCAACTTTTTGCCTATTAGGACTAGCAGCCTTCGATACTTTCCAATGGCAAGGTCAAGGTACTGCTATTTTATCAGATTTTTTGGCAGGAAATTCTGATGAGAGAGGTACTCGCATCCTCCGCCACGAAGCCGGACATTTCCTAGTCGCTTATTTATTGGAAATTCCCGTCAGCGGCTATGCACTCAACGCTTGGGAAGCTTTTAAACAAGGACAAAAAGCACAAGGTGGCGTTAGATTTGAAGACCAAGAATTAGCCTCGCAAATGCAAAAAGGCGCATTTTCCGTTCAACTGTTAGACCGATACTGCACCGTTTGGATGGCAGGAGTTGCTGCTGAAAATTTAGTTTATGGGAATGCTGAGGGTGGAGCGGAAGACCGCAATAAAATTAGATTGATTTTATCACAATTGCAGCGCCCTGTCTCAGAAATGAAGCAAAAAGAAAATCGGGGATTATTGCAAGCTCGCAATCTCATTGAAAGTCATAAGGCAGCTTATGAAGCGCT
>DATGYA010000297.1:0-1700 GCA_035298405.1 Kamptonema sp.
GCCATTGCCAGTACCCGGAGTTAGCGGTCGCAGCAACCCTAAAGGTTTTGCCCCTACTCAGAAGGTGAAAAGTTGGAAAGCCTCGCCGCAATTATTCCCGACTGAGTTATCCAAGGAAACCATTCAGAACCTGAACGCAGCGGTGAAGTTTGCAGTGCAGGAGTACGGAGAACGCAGTCTTCCAGAATTACTCGCTGAGGATAAAGTAGCAGTAGCAGCAGAAAAAGCGCCAACAAAAGAACCAGTGATTCAAAAACTGCGCGACGTTTACAATCAAATCCTCAAAGAGTACGAAGCTTTCACGAGTCGCGAACACGATGAAGTGGTAAAACTTGGCGGTTTGCACGTCATCGGTACAGAACGCCACGAGTCCCGCCGCATTGACAACCAGTTGCGCGGGCGTGCCGGACGGCAAGGCGACCCCGGTTCGACTCGGTTCTTCCTGAGTTTAGAAGATAATTTATTACGGATTTTTGGAGGCGATCGCGTCGCTGGTTTAATGCAAGCTTTCGGCGTAGAAGAAGATATGCCCATTGAGTCAGGAATGCTCACCCGTTCCCTTGAAGGCGCTCAGAAAAAGGTAGAAACTTACTACTACGATATCCGCAAACAGGTGTTTGAGTACGATGAGGTAATGAATAACCAACGCCGCGCGATTTATGCTGAACGCCGCCGGGTTTTGGAAGGTTTCGACCTCAAAGAACAAGTGATTAAATATGCGGAACAAACGATGGACGACATCGTAGGAGCCTATATTAATTCCGATTTGCCTTCGGAAGAATGGGAACTAGAAAAACTGGTGAGTAAGGTGAAAGAATTTGTGTATCTACTGGCAGATATGACACCAGATCAAATGTTAGATTTATCAGTCGATGAAATCAAAACTTTCTTGCACGAACAGGTAAGAAATGCTTACGATATCAAGGAAGCTCAAGTTAATCAAATTCGACCGGGGTTAATGCGAGATGCTGAGCGATTCTTTATTTTGCAACAAATTGACACCCTGTGGCGCGAACACTTGCAGCAAATGGATGGTTTGCGAGAGTCAGTCGGCTTACGCGGTTACGGGCAGAAAGACCCGTTGATTGAGTATAAAACCGAAGGTTACGAGCTGTTCTTGGATATGATGACAGATATCCGCCGTAATGTAGTTTATTCGCTGTTCCAGTTCCAGCCACAGCCAGCGGTAGAAGTGTCGCCAGAAATAGTTTGAAGAGTTGCAAGAGCAGCTTGTAGGGTGCGTCAGACTTTGGTTATGGATTGATAAAATAATGGTTTTAGCATCTGATGCACCCTACAAATTTATCCTGTTCGCTATATAATTAAAATAAAGCATTCTCATAGTAAAAAAATGTCTTCGGTTCCACCGAAACAAGCGCTTGCTATAGAGTTTTTAGCTGCAATGAATAATGCGTTAGGCGCGATCGCACAGTATCATTAAGCTTTTGTAGAAGTTGATTTTGGGATTCGTAAGGCATTACTAAAAAATTTTCCGTACAGTCTCTATTACACAATAGGAGGCGATCGCATTACAGTTTTAGCTATCTTGCCTGATCGACGCTCATCTGCAACATGGAGAGGGAGAGTTGAATAGCCATCAACCTAAAACTCTTCATTGACAGTTTCCCCTCTGATTTGGGTCGCGATCGCCACCGACAAAGCCAGAAAATGCCAAAATTAAACATAAGCTCTCGATCTAC
>DATGYA010000298.1:0-2226 GCA_035298405.1 Kamptonema sp.
CGCTCCGCATAGCGTTTCAACTCCCTCGCCATCCGTTCCATTCCTCGCTGTTCATCCTCCCGAATAAAAGGCAAAAATACACCTGTTAGTAAACCTGAAAAATTTTCCTTGTGAATATATCTCGTCCTACCAATACCAACCTCTTCTAATTCAAACACATTCTGACTGCGAAAACCTGGAATCGCAGACACCCACACCAAACAAACATCTGGCTGCACAACTGTCACTAAAGGCTGAAATTCTGTTTCATCCTCCGCATAACTCCGCAACACAGACAGCATTACCTCTTGGCCATACTTAAACGGCACAGAGGAATCGCGGTCAAATAAAAAACTATTCCATTTGACCCAGTGTTCCTTGTGAAACAGCACCCGCCAAACCTTATACTTGGGAGCATCGATTTCAATTTCTGTATGAAGACTCGGCATAGCTGCCTCTGCACTATTTTGTGCGACTCGTTACAATATCAAGTATTTTATTACTCTAGGCTAAAGTAAATTTTAGATTGGAAATTGAAGATTCAATCTACAATCTAAAATTTGAAATCAAAAATCCCAAATTCAGGCAATATGGTAGCACTAACACCCAACCCCAGCTTTAGTTTAACGATTCGCATTGAACTTCCCAACCGCGCTGGGATGTTGGCTAGCGTAACAGGGGCGATCGCATCTGTAGGTGGTAATCTCGGTCAAATCGACTTAATTGAGCAAAGCCGCAACACTTCCATCCGCGAAATCACCGTTGATGCTTCCAGCACAGAACATAATGAGAAAATTGTGGATGCTGTCAAAGCGCTGCCAGAGATCAAAGTGCTCAACATTTACGATCGTACCTTCAACCTCCATCGCGGCGGCAAAATCACCATTGAAAGCAAAATCCCCCTCAAATCCCAATCCGATCTGGCGATGGCCTACACCCCTGGTGTCGGCCGGATTTGTACTGCGATCGCGGAAGATCCCGCACAAGTTTATAACCTCACTATCAAACAAAATACCGTTGCGATCGTTACCGATGGAAGTGCCGTTTTAGGTTTAGGCAACCTCGGCCCTGCTGGCGCATTGCCAGTCATGGAAGGCAAAGCCATGTTATTTAAAGAATTTGCTGGCATAGACGCTTTTCCTATCTGTTTAGCCACTCAAGATACCGACGAAATTATCCGCACAGTGCAGAATATTTCTCCAGTTTTTGGCGGCGTTAACCTCGAAGACATTGCCGCACCTCGCTGCTTTGAAATTGAATCTAAACTGCGGCAAACCTTAGATATACCAGTGTTTCACGACGACCAACACGGCACTGCTATTGTCAGTTTAGCAGCTTTAATCAACGCCTTAAAACTGGTAAATAAATCAATGGATCAAATCCGCATCGTCATTAACGGTGCTGGTGCTGCGGGAGTTGCGATCGCGCGTCTGTTACGAAAAGCCGGCGCGAAAACAATAGTCATGTGCGACTCCAAAGGCATCCTCTCCAAAAGCCGCACAGATTTAAACGCAGAAAAACTAGAATTTGCCGTAGATAAATCTGGTTCTTTAGCCGGTGCAATCAGTGGTGCCGATGTCTTTTTAGGCGTAAGTGCCCCTGGAGTTCTCACCCCAGAAATGGTACGTTCAATGGCCAAAGATCGGATAGTTTTTGCAATGGCAAATCCCATTCCTGAAGTCCAGCCAGAATTCGTAGTAAATGACGTAGCAGTAATGGCAACTGGACGCAGCGATTACCCAAATCAAATTAACAATGTTTTGGCATTTCCCGGCGTATTTCGCGGTGCTTTAGACTGTCGCGCTTCTACTATTACTACTACCATGTATTTAGAAGCTGCTCAAGCGATCGCCTCTTTAGTCTTACCTTCCGATCTTGACAAAGAACACATCATTCCCTCCGTATTTGACAAGCGAGTAGTCAGTGCTGTTGCTGGTGCCGTGCAATTAGCAGCACGCAATGAAGGCATCGCCCGCAGTTAACTATAATTTAAGTCCGGTTAAATACACCGAAGATCGCCATTTTCAACAACCTGTAGGGGCGGGTTTACCAATAGCTTGAAAGCGTGCAGACAGGTCAAATAAACCCGCCCCGACCCCGCGAGGGAACCCTTTTTACAAAAGTACAATATCTCAGTTAAACTAAGATGTTATACCAATTCCGGTTAGCTACTCCCTTTTTAGCGAACCGCAAAGGCGCAGAGGACGCAGAGGGAAGAAGAAGAGAATAAAAGGGATATAGCGGTTC
>DATGYA010000299.1:0-5402 GCA_035298405.1 Kamptonema sp.
TAATACGACTATCCCCAGTGGCGAGTTCCCGATACCGATTCTGGCAAACAATTATCAAGATCGAGCTTCGGAGTTACTGGCTTCGCTGGATGCGAGCGTTACCAGAACTTTCGACATGATGGATCGGGATTTGAGCAGTTATGAGAGCAATTTGTCTCAACGGCTCAGGAATATGGAAGGTATGGAGCAGAAAGGGGAGGCTCTGTTGGAGAGTCTGGTCAACCGTCTCCGGGTTGAACTGGAGGAAGTTGAGCAAACTTTCGATCCAAGAGATTACGAAGACACCCATACGAGTAATTCTGTACGTCCTCAACCATTACCACCAGCAGACCAGGCAGTTCCTCAACCGCCGCTACCGCCTGCACCAGCACCAGCACCGGCTCCAGCTCCACCTAAACCAGCTTCTCAAGTCCAGGTGGGTTTGTTGCTGGCTTTGCTATCGGCGGTAGTGCTGTCGCTATTTAATGTTTCTTTGAAAATTATTCTCAAGGCTAAGGCTCCCCGCCTGATTTTTGGGTTGTTCGAGGTGCAGGGTGTGGTTTCCCCTGGTTTCGGAAATTCGCTTTTAATTTTGTTGATTCGGCTGATTGTGGTGATGGCTTTGATGCCAATTTTGGCAACATTCCTTTATCCGTCGGTTTGGAAAGATTTAAGGCGGTTTATCGATGCGGGCGATCGCGCTTTGTGGACTAAGGTTTTAGGCAGTGCTTTCTTTTTGTTTTTGTCACAGGTATTTATTTATATCGCGATCGGCAATATACCGACTGGTGTAGCGATCACGATTTTCTTTATTTATCCGATTGTGACAGTGCTGGCTTCTTGGGGACTGTTTGGCGATCGCCCCACAGCGCTCCGGCTTCTGGCAATGGCCGTGATTTGCGGCGGGTTATTATTAGCAGCAGTTCCCAGTTTTGGTCAAAAAGCTATTGGGGATGTCGGGTTAGGAGTGACGGCGGCTGTAGCTGCTGGCGTGACTTTTGCTGGCTATGTCTTGCTAACGCAAATGGCCGCTGGGAAACTACACCCGATTCCTTTTAGCTTAGTTAATTTTGCCGCTATCTTTGTCTTTTCTGCAATCAGTTTAATACTGTTGCCGATCGGCATCAATGGGCTGGGTTGGCCAGCAAATTTATCTGCTTTTGTCGATCCAGATGTCTGGGGACACCTGATTTTTGGTGGTTTTATTTTAGGTGTACTGACGCTATTCAGCTACTTGTTGAATAACTTTGCTATCCGCTTTGCGGGTGCGGCATTAGCGTCTGTAATTGGGACTTTGGGGCCCGCATTGACAGCTTTGTTTGCCTTGGTGATTATTAATGAAAAAATACCCTTCATCCAAGTTTTAGGTTTGGCACTCGTAACTTTGGGTGTTGCTGGGATGAGTGTGGAAAGAATGTTGATGCCGAAGAAGGCGAACTGAAGCTATTTGCTCTCAGTTGTTATCATTTAAAGGTTGAAGGTTTAAAGCGCGAGCTGGTGACTTTCAACCTTTGATTTCTTCCTGTGGCTATAACTTAAACCTTTACTTCCAAAGACTTAAGAAACTCAGTATTTACCCCCGATTCCCGCGTGAGAGATACTTTGCCTGTTCGAGCAATTTCTTTGATCCCAAACTTATTTAATACCTGAACAATTGCCACCATTTTACCCGGATCGCCTACTACTTCTAAAGTTAGGGAATCTTCGCCAATATCTACAACTCTGGCTCTAAAAATTTGAGCTAATTCTACAATCTCCGATCGCGTCGCGCTAGTAGCATTAACCTTCATCAGCATCAACTCTCGCTCGACACAAGGAATTTCCGTTACATCCTGCACTTTGAGTACATTAATTAACTTATATAACTGCTTAGTGAGTTGTTCGATAATCCGGTCATCTCCCGGTACTACCATCGTAATCCGAGAAAATCCCCCTTGTTCCGCAGGGCCAACCGCCAAACTCTCAATATTAAAACCCCGACGGGCAAATAAACCAGCAATTCGGGTGAGGACACCCGCTTCATCTTCAACCAAAACTGAAATAGTGTGTTTCATTTTCTACTTTTAAGACACGCTGCGTGTGGTTCTGGTGAAGCCAACCCGCTCGTCTATTACCTGCATTAGTTATTTTATCTTGAGCTGTCAGTAGTAGGGTGGGTCTTGCTAACATTATTAGGACTTACGCAACTGGCACATCAAGTAGGGTACGTCAGAGGGCAAAAGCCCGATGCTATCCAATCAATTAACGAAAGTCTGACGCACCCACCCTATAAATCTTAGGGGGTAATCAAACTAGCGTCTCCGACTTCGCCTCTTGCGCCCCATCCTTAAACACTACTCGCAACAGTGGTGGCGCGAGGAAAGTGGTAATAATCACCATCATAATAATCGCTGCTTCTAAAGGTGGTGAGATCGCGCCACTGGCAGAACCGACTCCTGCAAACACTAAGCCTACTTCGCCTCGCGGAATCATTCCTACGCCGATCGCTAAGCGATTAATATTCCCTTGACCCCATACGACCGCACCAGTGACGACTTTGCCTAAAATCGCGACTACAATTAGGAAAATCGCGATAATCAGACCTTCGCGATTAGCGGGAACTGCTGGATTGAGTACGCCGAGGTCGGTTTTAGCACCAACACAAACAAAGAAAATTGGTACAGTTACATCTGCGATCGGTTCTATTTGACTTTCGAGTTCTTTGCGTTTATCTGTTTCGTCAAAGACTAAACCAGCCGCAAATGCACCTAAAATGGCTTCCAAGTGGATAGCTGCACCGATGTAGGAGAGAATGAAGGCAAAAATCAGGGCTGGTATTACCAATTGACCGCGAGTTTGAATTTTATCGGCGATCGCTACAAAAGATTTATTGAAAAAACTTCCTAGCAAAATTGCCCCAACTAGAAACACAGTCGAACTGATAATTAAATAAACCACATTCCCCACATCTACCTCGCCAGTTTTAGCCAAACTAGCTACCACTGCCAGCACAATGATACCCAAAACATCATCAATTACGGCAGCGCCAACAATAATTTGGCCTTCCTTAGAACTGAGTCGCCCCAATTCTGATAAAACCTTGGAAGTAATACCAATACTCGTTGCAGTCAAGGCCGCACCTGCGAAAATTGCGGGGATTGCAGGCACTCCAAACAACAGCATTAAACCCACAGTGCCTGCACCAAAAGGTACTGCGACTCCTACACAAGCAACAATTGTAGCTTGGATTCCTGCTGCGAGCAATTCCTTTAAATTGGATTGCAAACCTACTTCAAACAACAGAATAATCACGCCCAATTCTGATAAAATGGAAATGACTTCACTCTGCACTTGAAAAGTTGCCTCTGCTGCATCGGGACTCAAACCAGCAGTTAACTGGAGGAAGTTCACGATCAGAGATTCAGAACTATTTGCGCCGCCTTCGGGAAATACTAGCAGGTGTAAGGCAGAAAGTCCCACGATCACGCCGCCGACTAATTCCCCTAAGACAGCGGGGAAACCTAGCCAATTAGACAACTCGCCACCAATTTTGCTGGCAAGGTAAATTACAACTAAACTCAACAGCACTCCTGCTAGTACCATTGAGGGTTGCGCCTCTGTTGCCGTTGCTAGCAGAGGAGAAAACAAAAGTTTTGGGGTTAACGAAGTTACCGAGGGAATGGAAATAACCATTAGTTCAGCAGAAATGCAACCTGTTTAATTTATCAGAAGTATTGACCGTTAACAGTTATTGGTTAACAGTCAAGGGGTCAATTTCTGGCGATCGCAGCTTTTCTGCTAACCTTTGGACCCAAAGTTTCTGCCTGGTTGTCATCTTTCCACTGCCTATAGGCACTGCGATCGCTCTTAAGTGTGCCAAAGACTACCATAATATCAGGATCTTTACGGATTAAGCGTTCCCCACAATAACATTTGCCCGCTTTCAACCCACCAACTGCTACTGGAGGGCGGATTTTAATACTTCTTGATGGATGAGCGATCGCTCTACTAAATATTCTATCTTGTTCGGCGACAGCGGTTCGCCATTAGCATAGTTTTCAATCCAAGTTTTACCGATCGAGTTGGAAGATTCTGGCAAGTCAGATAGTAAGTAACCGGGAAGTTCTAAATCATTCATTAATTGCGTTACTTTCGGATCGTAGCTGAGGGCAAAACAGCGGCATGATTCGGCTAAGGCCATAATTAAACTGTGATAGCGCATCCCGATGACCATTTCAACTCCTTGAAATACTCCTTTCAATTCTTTGGGATTTGTTAAGGTGAGAATTTTGCTATCGTTGGGCAGAGCGTTATGAAGAAATTGTGCCAGGGGTAGGTCTTGAGAAGATTGAAAGGGTAGAAGTAAAATAAAGGTGCGGGTAGCTTTTTGAAAGTCAACTAAAGCCTGGGTTAATGTTGCTAAACGGGTGGGAGTGAGGGAGGAGTGCGATCGCAAATTTACGGCAACTCTGGGTGCGGGTAAATCCCACAACCCCGCCACTGGCAAAGCATCTAAAGCCCAAACGGGGTCTGGCGCTAGAGTAAAAGGAATTTGCCAATCCACAAGTAACGCTGCGGAACCTTTGTCGCGCACGCTGACGGCGTTGCAACCGGAAAACCAGCGTTTAGCAAGATGGCGAGCGATTTGACGTTTAATTGGGCCAATTCCTTGGGCCCAAGCGACAGTTTTCAAGCCGAGTTGTTGAGCAATGCCCATCAAACCGCCATAATAGAAAGGACTGGCTAAACTGGTGGTGTCTTGAATTAAGCTACCACCGCCCCAAATTAAAGCGTCGGAGGTACGTAGGGTTTGCAGAACTTGGAAGGCGTTCATGCGATCGCACGCTTCCACCCCATACTCCTGATTGGTTTGAACTGGATTGCCAGAAAGCACAATCGGTGTTACATAATCTGGTAACATTTGCAGCAACGAAGCCAACAGCGCCTCGTCACCGCCATTGCCTTTACCGTAGTAGCCACATAAAACCGCCCGCATCTTTCCCATTGTGGATTTAAGATAATTTAATTAATTAGTTTCTATTCAACCTAAAATCTAAAACCTAAAATCTAAAGTTTTTTTATGCACGTTCTGTCTATTTTTACCTGGATGATTCATATCTCTAGCGTGATTGAGTGGATTGCCGCCCTCTGGTTCATCTGGATCTACGGCGAAGTAACTCAAAACCGCACTTGGAGGGTTCTCTCTGCGGCGATGTTACCTGCTCTCGTTAGCGCCATGTGTGCTTGCACTTGGCACTATTTTGACAACTCGCCCAAGCTGGAATGGCTCGTGACTCTCCAAGCTACTATGACTCTAGTAGGTAATTTTACCCTGTTGGCCGCTGCTTGGTGGATTTGGCGAAAAGCTCAGCCAGTAGGGGAATAGGGAGATGGGGGAGATGGGGAGATGGGGAGATGGGGAGATGGGGAGATGGGGAGGATGG
>DATGYA010000300.1:0-18094 GCA_035298405.1 Kamptonema sp.
CTGTTTCACTTGGTGAACGATTTCCCGCAGGTTTTGAATCGTTAAGTTGAACGAATCAGCCACAGCTCCCAATACGTCTGCTGTCACTTCTGCTTGCACCGTCAAGTCCCCACGAGCCGCCCCTTCTACGTCATCCAACAACCGAATCACTTGACGCTGCAAATCTTCCTTCGCCTGTTCTTGCTCATCCGCTTTTCTCCTAGCATCGCTAGTCGTAGTCAGAATCACCTTCGCCATGTGATTGAATTTAGCAGCCATCTTGCCAAATTCATCCTCTGAGTAAACAGTAGCTCTCGCTTCCAAATTCCCTTGAGAAACAGTATCAAACTGATGCTGCAAATCAGTTGTAGATTGGTTCACCTGCTTAGCCACTAACTGACCCAAACCCCAAGCCGTTAGAAAGCTAGTAAAACCTGCGGCTGCCGTCATTACCCAACCTGTTTGTCGCAGATAACCGATCGCATCTGGCTTATTCTGCTTCAGGGCTTGGTAAGAAGCAAAATTAGTCACCACCGCCACAGCTACCAAAGAAATCAGCCCCGTCCCGATCGCGGTATATAGCTGTTTCGTAACTAAGGGCGCATTTTCCAAGAAAGCCAGTCCACCCTGCTCTACCGTTACCGCCGCATCGATGGGTTCTTCCGTAGGTGTAAAGCTCGGCACCGCCTCCGGCGTTCCGGAAATACTAAAAATCTCATCATCCCGAATCGCTGAGCCGTCACTATTGTCCCCAAAATCCAAATTGCTAGTAGTCGCTCCCACTACCCCACCGGTCATCGCTCCAAATCCAGTGGTTCCTCCTGTGGTGAGAATAGAGCTATTAGCATCGTCAGAAATATCAAAATCGGGGAGATTGCCCACATCTCCAAACTCATCGAAATCATCGATCCAGTCACCGCGATCGCCTTGTGGAGGCGGCGTTAATGGGAAATCACTGTCAGGGCCGGCCATCCCAAAAGAACGCGATGGTGTCTCTTCATAAGCTGAAAATGAGTCAGCAAAGGCATCGTCGTCAAAGGCATCGAGGTCAAAACTGTCTGGGATGTTGAACCCGTTTTCCATAGCCTCGCCTCGCCCACCTCGACTCCCTGGCTCAGTCGATTTTTGGGAATGCCGATCCATTTCCTTGGGAATGTTTTCTGGAGGGCTGTGCAAACCTCCCATCAACAGGGTTTCGTCTTCGGCAACTGAACGCTGGGAGTGTGCCCCCCCATCCAAATCATTTGCTTCTTTTGCCTGTTGTCGTTTAGTTTTAGACCTCCCCTGGGTCGAATCCTTAGAGGATATGGCTTCAGTGTGAAGCATGGGAGCAATCTTTGGCTTGCCATTAATCGGAGGTGTGAGATCGGGTTCCTCGAAGTTGAGCTCATCGGGCAAATCCAAGGGCGCAAACATTTCGTCAAAATATTCTGGCAAAGCTGCATCTTCTTGCATGGGATCGGTCACTTCTGGCTTCAAGCTGCGACCATTCTGTTTGGGTGCAGAAGCGCCTGCAAACAAATCAGGCTCGACCATTTCCTGAGTCGGCAACGGTTTTTCCTTCTGAGGAGCGAATGTTAGCTGCGTGTCCTGTAAGGCAATGTCATCGTCTTCAAAATCAACCAGACCCAAATCTGCTCCAGAATCGAGATCGGCACTGGCAAATGCTGCCATCCCTCCGCTACTGCCATCCATGCCCAAAGATTCGCCGAAGGGATTTAAAAATTCTGCATCGCTGGCGTAATTTTCTACATTTTCAAAATCTAACTCAGACAGTCCCATGCCTGCGTTCAAGTCTGCCGCTTCTAATTCCGAACTTCCTTGAGTCCCTAAAGCTGATTCCAACTGTGTCCCACCGAAAATTGACAAGTCTGGTTCTTCGAGTTCCCCCTCCCCAGACAAATCTGCGTACATTTCTAAATCTATATCTTCTGAGAAAGTCTCGAAACTCTCGCTGGGAGCTCCCACTGCAAATTGCTCTGCATAAGCTATCCCATTGTTGGCATGATCTACAAAGCCTGTATCGTCTGTCAGGCTCAGCACTACCATGTACTGTTCCCGTGCTACATCATACTGTTGCAGCCCGTAACAGTAAATGTGGCCGCACAGCAAGCGAGCGCTCGGATCTTCAGGAAAATCTTCTACTAACTGATAAACCAGAGCAGCAGCTTCCTCGTAGTTGGCGTTGAGGTATGCCGCTTCTGCCCGCTGGTACTCCTGCTCAAAGTCTGTAGTTGTTGCCATTTGCCGCCCCCAGTTTATTTTAGATTTTAGATTTTAGATTTTTAGATTTTAGATTTTAGATTTTTACCTTGACTTTTAGACCTGACCCTCTCTGACTTGTGATTAGACCAATCTAAATCTAAAACCTAAAATCGATTTCATGCAGCCCACCGTGCCGAGCGCAAAATTTTCACTTGGTCTAGCAGTCTCAGAACCTGAGAAGCCTCATCGCCCAACAGCCATTCTCCTCTAAGAAATGGAACCATTCCATCGGGAGCTGAGGGCTGGGTTTGCAGTTTTTCTACATCAAGCCAGTGCATTCCGACAATCCGCTCTACTGCTAACCCTAATATAGTGTCTTGATCTTCGACTGCAATGATCGGAATCTCTGGTCTATCGGTATTTAAAGGTGTTTGGTCTCCCAGAAATTGTCCCAAGTCGGCAACCCAAATCACGCGCCCCCTCACATTTAGAGTACCTAAAAGCAAGGGAGAAACATTAGGAATGGGTGTCATCCTGTCTGGAGCTGGGGAAAGTACCTCTCGAATGCCCATCGCTGGCAGTGCAAATTCGTTCCCCGAAGGAACGTAAAACCGTAGGTGTAGTTCACCTTCGGGACTTTCGAGCTCTTGAAATTCAGGAGCATGATCGGAACTGAAGCCTGGTAATATGAAGTCTGGGTTGCCCACCATAATGCTGATACCTACCCTAAGAGCAATTGTTTGACGGTTTGGGGATGGTTGGTGTTGACCGACAGGCAAAGGTATTGACCTAGATCGGGTGTACTTTTGTCTGCCGTTGAGTCCCGCTGTATTCCACAACTAAAATAGGTAGTGTAGATTTTGCTTGTGGCAAGCTTGGGTTTAACGTTAAGAGGAATTACTGCCATCGGGGGTGGCTGGTTTACTACTAACCGCAAGGGATATTTTTTAGGAGCTAAGTGGAGAATAGGTATATTATATTTGTAGTTGTGCGATTCGTTTAACCTAAATGGGTTGAAATATTCAGGGAGGGTTAGTCTGAGTCAAAAAGTAGTCAGCGATCGCTGATTATGCTTCTGGTTGAAAGCACTAAGCCAAGTCCCAGTCCTCAAGTGGAGAGGTAAAAGCATATTTCATATTCTAGCGGGTCGCATCCATTAGGGCAAAGTGGGGAACTCCCTGTCCTGAAACTAGGGCTAGTTCAGTCTAAAGTTACGCCTGTGAGTTAGAAGCAGCCGAACCCCGATGTTGAAACAGGAAGCTAACGTTGAGTCTACTGAGTAGATTTGAGTAAGTTTAGTAGAGCGGTAAAAGACAGAATTTAGGGGAGCCAAAGTGGGGTAACTGTCAACTCAGAATCGATAAGTTGTACAAACTCACAAAACTGACTGCGATCGCCACCCAAGGTGAGCCAAGGTGAGAGTTCTCACATTACCTCCCACAGCCAAGTGAGCGCACTCCGAAACATTAACATTACTCAATTAAAAGTGACATTCTCCCCAGAGTAGAATGCAGGCTTATATTAATTCAGCACCAAAATATCAATATTCCGATTATCTTGTATAGTCATTGCTGCCAGGAAAGGTTAGGAAAGGATAACTTTAACAGTTGCAGATTATTTGGTATGCTGAAAATGAACATTGAGCATATATCGCGTCACTGGCATGAAAAGAGTTTTAGGACTGAGAATTTTCGCCTCTATAATCTTGTCGATAGCGTTCTTAACTCTGTGTTTAACGTCTCCGGTTATAGCGGCAAATACTGAAGATGTCAATCAGCTATTAACACATAATTTTTGCGTCACATTTTTATGGAAACCCTGCGATCTAAGCGGTGCTGATTTGCGTGGTGTCGAACTGAAAGAAGTTAACCTCTCTGGAGCTAATTTGAGTGGTGCAAATTTGGAAGGCGCTAAATTAAAAAATGCTAATCTCTCTGGTGCGGATCTTAGTAACGCTAATTTAGTAAATACCGAATTAGTAGGAGTCGATCTCAGTAGAGCAAATTTGACTGAAGCTGACTTGAGTAGTAGTCGATTATGGGATGCTAATCTAACTCTAGCAAATCTGAGACGCGCTAATTTAAACAATGCCAATTTATTGGATGCTCGCCTCTGGGGAAGTAATCTGATCCAAGCTAATTTAACTGCGGCAATGCTACACGGTGCTGACTTGCAATATGCTAATTTGGCTGAGACTAATTTGAGCGGTGCAGATTTGCATAGCTTCTTCTTTCGCGGCTATAAACAGATTACAAATTTGAGCAATGCAAATTTGGAAGGTGCTAATTTAACTGATGCTAATTTAACTGGAGCAATGCTGGCAGGAACGGTTATGCCTGACGGTTCTATCCATGAATAACTACATACATAACTGTACAAGTTATTGAGTCATTTTATAGCATTCAATTCGCTTAGATACTCAGTAAGCTGTTACGCATTTATACGCATTTAAACTACTAACTAAGCAAGTAGGGTGCGAGTAAAGCGAACAGTTACGTTTACACGGCAGACGCTTAGGACTGACGCACCCTACAATACTATTTTAAATGTCAATTAAAGAATTTACCTATGCCCTATTCCTGATTACGCGAAAATTAGATAGACTTTATAAATAACTAGCTTGTCTCGACACAGGAGATACCAATATGTTCAACCTTCCGGGCTATCAAATCACCCAGTCAGTCCAAGTGGGAATAAAGAACGCCATCTACCGAGGAATCAGAGAAAAAGACCGCACCCAAATCATCATCAAAACCCTAACAGCCGAGTTCCCTACTATAGAAGATATTACTCGCCTCAGACACGAATATAAAATAACTCAAAATTTAAACTTACAAGGCGTTGTTAACACCTATAGCCTAGAAAATGCAGGTAACAGCTACGCTCTCATCATGGAAGACTTGGGCGGAACTTCTCTCAAGCAACTTTTAGCAGCAAAAAAACCTACTATTAAAGAATTTCTTAGCATCGCTTTACAACTTGCAATTGGTCTTACTGAACTCCATCAACACAGCATCATTCACAAAGACATTAAACCCAGCAATATCATCATTAACGCCACTACCAAGCAACTTAAACTCATAGATTTTAGCATCGCCACTCGCCTTAGCCGAGAAACCCCAACTATCAATAACCCCAACGAACTTGAAGGCACTCTTGCCTATATGTCTCCCGAACAAACTGGGAGAATGAACCGCACTCTCGACTACCGCACCGATTTCTATTCCCTCGGCATCACCTGCTATGAAATGCTAACAGGTCAAGTTCCTTTTACCAGTCTTGACCCATTGGAATTAGTGTATTGTCACATCGCCAAAAATCCGACTCCTATTCAACAACTCAACCCCGAAATCCCTAATGCTATTAGTGCTATTGTAATGAAACTAATAGCAAAGAATGCAGAAGACCGCTATCAAAGTGCCCAAGGACTGAAAGTAGACTTAGAAGAATGCTTAAACCAACTGCAAGCTACTGGACGGATTCGTAACTTTACCCCAGGTGAAAAAGATAGATCGGGACAATTTCTTATTCCTCAAAAACTCTACGGTAGGGAATCAGAAGTTACAGCATTACTAGAAGCATTTGAACGAATTAGTAATCCCCCAACCGGGGTAAGCCAAGTTGAAATAATGCTAGTTTCTGGTTACTCCGGCATTGGCAAAACTAGCGTTGTTCAGGAAGTCCACAAACCCATAGTCCGACAACGGGGCTACTTTACTACCGGGAAATTTGACCAATTTAAGCGTAACATTCCCTATGCAGCGATTATTCAAGCTTTCTCAGAACTAATCCGCCAGCAGTTAACAGAAACTACTGAACAAATAGCCATTTGGAAATCAGAATTGTTAGAAGCATTAGGGGTCAATGGTCAAGTCATCATTGATGTAATTCCAGAAGTGGAATTGATTATTGGTAGTCAGCAAAAAGTCCCAGAACTGGAACCTACCGCCTCTCAAAACCGCTTCAATTTAGTCTTTAAACAATTTATCAGTGTATTTACAAAAAAATCACACCCCCTTGTTCTATTCCTTGATGATTTGCAGTGGGCAGATTTAGCTTCTTTAAAGTTAATTCAACTATTAATGACTGACTACGATAGCGAGTATTTATTGTTGATTGGAGCCTATCGAGATAACGAAGTCAGTCCTACTCATGCCTTGATATCAACCCTGGAAGAAATCCAAATAACTGGGGCAATAGTTAATAATATTGTCCTCCAACCTTTAACACTTAATATAGTTAATTTAATCCTCGCTGATACCCTAAAAGATTCTGAACGCTCCCAAGAACTCAGCCGCCTAATTTTCAATAAGACTCAAGGAAATCCCTTCTTTATGAACCAATTGCTGCAAACCATGTATGCAGAAAAACTATTACAATTTGACTTCAAACAAGGGTATTGGCTGTGGAATCTAGAGGAAATACAAGCAATCGGTATTACCGATTACAACGTTGTCCAGTTAGTCGCGAGAAACTTGCAAAAGCTGCCAGAAGCTACTCAAGAAGCGTTAAAATTAGCTGCTTGTATCGGCAACTCTTTTTACTTAGATGTCTTGGCAATAGTCAGCGAAAAATCTCAGTTTGGCATAGCAGATAATCTCTGGGAAGCGTTGCAATTAGGTTTATTGTTACCTTTAAGTAATGACTATAAAATACCGTTACAGCTTGACCCCTCTGAACAAGATACAACACCCCTTGAAGAGTTTAGAGTTGGCTATAAATTTCTCCATGACCGAGTACAGCAAGCAGCCTATTCCCTAATTCCCGAAGACCAAAAGAAAGTTACGCATTTAAAAATCGGTCAATTGCTGTTGCAACAGACAGCAAATTATGCCTTAGAAGAAACAATTTTTGACATAGTTAATCAGCTTAATATTGGTAGAGAATTTATCACCGAACCCTTGGAAAAAGAGGAACTAGCCAATCTGAATTTGAAAGCTGGTAAGAAGGCGAAAATATCTACAGCAATTGATGCGGCTGTTAAATATTTAACAGTAGGGTTGGAATTGTTGCCAGAAAATAGCTGGTATAGTCACTATGAATTGACCCTTAAACTTCATGTAGAAGCGGCGGAAGCAGAATATTTAATTACTAATTTTGATCGAGCAGAAAAATTGGTGAAAATTGTTTTGCAACAAGCTACAATTCTGCTGGATAAGGTGAAGGTGTATGAGCTAGAAATCCAGTTTTCTATTGCACAAAATCAGATGCTAGAAGCGATTGAGATAGGAACAAGAGTCGTTGAATTATTGGGCGTAAAATTATCTCCTATCTCTGGCAACGATCGCACTGAAAAAGTTAATTTGCCTCGGCTTGAAGATTTAGAAAATTTTCCGATAATGACAGATCCGTATAAGCTGGCGGCTATGCGAATTTTGATGAATATTAGTGCGGCTGCCGTGATCGCCAATTCCCCCTCTCTTATGCAGATAGTTTTGACTATGCTTGCTCTTTGTATCGAAGAAGGCCATTCGGCCGTAGCTGCGATCGCCTATGTTGATTATGGCATGATTTTATCTGGAGTAATGGGTGAATTAGATACTGGATATTATGCTGGTCAACTATCTTTAAGATTATTAGAGCAATTCAATGTCAGAGAACTAAAAAGTAAAGTGTATGCTCCTTTTAACGGTTTAATTCGACATTGGAAAGAGCATACTGTAGAAACTTTAGCACCTTTAATAGAAGGATTTCATAGTGGACTAGAGAGCGGAGATATGGAATATGCCGGGATTTGTGCTCTTCACTATTCAGGTCACATATTTTGGGTTGGTAAGTCATTAGAGCTAGTGGCAAATGAGCAATTGGCATACATTGGTTTAATGAATAAATTAAAGCAAGAATTCCCCGCAAAATATATACAAAATTTTCATCAACTAACCTTAAATTTACAAGGGCTAGCGTCAAATAAATTTCTGTTGATTGGTGAAAGTTTTGACGAAACAGCCATGCTGCCCTATTTACAAAGCATAAACAATAGTGTAACTCTTTTTGCTGTATATGTTAATAAAACAATTCTTTGCTATTTATTCAAAAATTTTCCTCAAGCGATTGACAATGCTTTGCTAGCACTAGCGCAAATTGCAAGCGGGATAGGCTTGATGACTCTTGCAGTTTCTAACTTTTATTATTCCCTATCTCTCCTGGCTAACTATTCCAAGGTCGAAGCTACTGAACAAGAACAATATCTACTTCAAGTAGAAGAAAACCAGAAAAAAATGCACCACTGGGCGCATCACGCCTCCGCCAACTATCAGCATAAATACGAGCTAGTAGAGGCTGAAAAAGCACGAGTTTTAGGCGATATCCTCAAAGCTCAGGACTATTACGACCGAGCAATTATTGGAGCTAAAAATAACGGCTATATCCAAGAAGAAGCCTTAGCTAACGAACTCGCCGCCGAATTTTATCTTGCAGTCGGCAGAGAAAAAATAGCCAAAACCTACATGACAGAAGCCTACTATGGTTACATCCGGTGGGGAGCAACAGCTAAAGTCAAAGACTTAGACGAACGCTACCCTCAGCTAATTTTCCGCACATCAAACCCAGAGTTATCGGACATAGAAGCAACTAGAGTAACTACCTCAACGCGGTCAACCAACTCCAGTTCGAGAGGTTCAGCAGTATTAGACTTCGCTAGTGTTATGAAAGCTGCACAAGCACTCTCCGGCGAATTTGCCTTAGAAGGTTTGCTCAGCAAACTAATGACAATTTTAATAGAAAACGCTGGAGCTCAAAAAGGCTATTTAATCTTGCAGGAAAACAATCAACTGATAATAGAAGTCAGCGCTCTCAGCCCAGAATTAATAACAGTGGAGCAAATCCCTTTAGCTAAGGACTTACTACCTATTTCAGTAGTTAACTATGTGTTCAGGAGCAAACAAAATCTCGTATTAAATAGCACTGCTAATGACTCAAGATTTGCTGCCGATCCTTACATTCAAGACCAGCATCCTCAATCAGTATTGTGTTCGCCTATTCTCAATCAAGGCAAACTAATTGGGCTTATTTATCTAGAAAATAACATTACAATCGGAGCTTTTACAAAAGAGCGTACAGAAGTTTTAAATATTCTCTGCCTCCAAGCAGCTATTTCTTTAGAAAATGCCTTTTTGTATAGTAACTTAGAGCAAAGCAACCAGCAGTTAGAAGCCGCCAATCAGCAACTAGCAGAATATTCTCATAACCTAGAAACTAAAGTAGAAGAAAGAACTGCTGAACTGAAAGCAGCTCAAAAACAGATTATCGCCAAAGAAAAACTCGCCTCTTTAGGATCTCTGACCGCTGGTGTTGCTCACGAACTCAGAAATCCACTCAATTTTGTCAATAACTTTGCCGAATCTAGCGTACAATTAACTGAGGAATTAATAGAAGAAATAGAAAACAATTCAGAAAAGCTAGAACCAGAAACTCTTGACAATATCAAATATATTCTGGAAGAACTCAAAGGCAATGCGAGTGACATCAACCTGCATGGGAAAAGAGCCGAAAATATCATTAAAAGTATGATGATGCACGCTCGTACAGAAACCGGTCAATACCAACTCATAGACTTGAACCAACTTCTCGCTCAAGCAGTTGATTTAGCTTACCATAGCAGGCGGGCAAAAGATAATCGGTTCAATTTAATGATAGAAACCAATTATGATACCACTATCGGTCAATTACAATTAATAGCTTCCGATCTCAGCCGCGCCTTCATCAATTTGATTGACAACGCTTGCTACGCGGTGCATACTAAGAAGCAAGAACTTGGCGATTCTTTTAACCCTACCGTCTCTGTGAAGACGCGAAATCGCGGCGAAACTGTAGAAATCAGTATTGCTGATAACGGTAGCGGGATCGAATCAGAACTTCAAGATAAAATCTTTAATCCTTTCTTTACAACCAAATCGGCTGGAGAAGGTACAGGTTTAGGGCTATCGCTCACACACGATATAATTGTAGGACAACACCGAGGCAGCATCCAACTAGAAACTGAACTAGGAAGGGGGACAAAATTTATCATTTGCTTGCCGAAACAGTTGAGCAATGAAAGATAAGAGATCGGACAAGAAAATGATTCAATTATAAGAATAGAGTTAGCAATTTTAATTTAATTCAACTCTTGAAAATAAAGATTATTTTCCGATTTTATCACCATTCAACGCCAACAATAGCAAAAAATCAAGTGTGTAGTAGGAAAAAAATGACATATAAAATCTTGGTAGTCGATGATGAAGTAAGCTTAGAGAGATTAATTAAACAACGATTTCGTAAAAGTATTCGCGATCGTGAATTAGAGTTTATTTTTGCTCATAATGGCAAAGAAGCACTAGATAAATTAGCAGAAAAATCCCCCATAGCCGTAATTTTAACTGACATTAATATGCCAGAAATGGACGGATTGACTTTGCTGGAAAAGCTCTCGGAGCTTGAGGGGAATCTAACTTTAAAAACAGTAGTAGTTTCTGCTTACGGTGACTTACAAAATATTAGGACAGCAATGAATCGGGGTGCTTTTGATTTTCTAACCAAACCGATTGACTTTGATGATTTAGAAATTACTATTAATAGAACTTTAGAGTATGTCCAAAAAATGAAACAAAACCTCAAGGCGCTACATCAGGCACAAGCTCAATTAATTCAAAGTGAAAAAATGGTTTCGATTGGGCAATTAGTGGCAGGAGTTGCTCATGAAATTAATAATCCGATTGGCTTTATTTCTGGTAATATCGATCACATAGAAATTTATATCCGAGAATTGTTAAATATTTTAGAACTCTATCAAACCGAACTACCAAACCCTAGTAACGTTCTTCAGGAGAAAATAGATAAAGTCGAGTTGGACTTCGTGATTGAAGATTTGCCTAAACTTGTCGCATCAATGAAAGAAGGAACAGAACGCATCCGCAATATTAGCACCTCTTTGAGAACGTTCTCGCGAAGCGATACCGTCCAAAAAGTTCCTTTCAATATTCACGAGGGGATTGAGAGTACGCTCATGATTTTGATGCACCGACTAAAAGGTAATAAGCATCGACCTGAGATTAAAGTAATCAAAGACTACGGAGAATTGCCTCTAGTAGAATGTTACCCCGGGCAACTAAATCAGGTATTTATGAATATTCTTGCCAATGCTATTGATGCAATAGAAGAATCGAATCAAGGATATAGTTATGAAGAAAGTAAAGCTAATTCCCAGATAATTACTATTAAAACTGAATTGGGAAATCGGGAATCGCAGATAGGAAATGATGACAATAGAGATGAGAGAGCGAGATTATTATATCCTCAAGCTATAATCCGCATTTCTGACAATGGACTAGGAATGCCAGAATCAGTAAGAGAGAACATATTTAACCCATTCTTCACGACAAAACAAGTGGGGGTCGGTACAGGATTGGGCCTGTCTATTTCTTGGTCAATTGTGGTAGAAAAACATGGTGGCAGGATTGACTGTATTTCTAATCCAGAAAATGGTAGCGAATTTATCATAGAAATTCCCATATACAGCAATTCTGGGGGTGGTTAACTATGCCATCTTTCAGAACACCCACAATTATTTTAGTAGTAGATGATGAGCTTAGTCTGGAACGTTTAATTAAACAGAGGTTTCGCAAACAAATTAAGGCGAAAGAATTAGAATTTATCTTTGTTACTAACGGTCTTGAAGCCCTATCTTTGCTAGAAGCTTCCCCAGATGTTGATTTAATATTAACGGACATTCGGATGCCAGAAATGGACGGTTTGACGCTGTTGGATAAAATCAAAAAAGTTGACCCAACTCTCAAGGCTGTTGTCGTATCAGCTTACGACGAATTGAAAAACATTAGAACTGCGATGAATCGCGGAGCTTTTGATTTTTTGACAAAACCGATTGACTTTAATGATTTAGAGATTACGATTAATAAAACCTTGGGGTTTGTCCGCGAAGTTCGAGAGAATCAACGGCAGCTTCAAGCCGCTCAAGAACAACTACGATACCAGGCGTTTTATGATGCTCTTACGGGTTTACTTAACCGAAACGGGTTGATCGAACAGATAGAGATGTGCATTAGCCAACAGCAGCTTAGTAGTCGCTTTGCGGTGTTATTTTTGAATTTAGACCGCTATCAAGTGGTTAAATTTACTTTGGGACATGGAGTGGGAGAGGAATTATTGAAACAGGCAGCTCTGCGTTTAGAAAGTTGTATGCTGCCGACGGCGATAATTGCTCGCGTGAGCAGTGATGAATTTGCCATATTATTAAAAGATATTTTTGATAGCCAACAGGCAAGTAATATCGCTAGCGCTATCCATCGCGCTTTAGAAATCCCATTTGTTTTGGAGGAAGTGGCTGTGTCTTCAACAGTAAGTATTGGTATTGCTCACAGCAGTTTAGACGCTACTGAACCAGAAGATTTATTGAGGGCAGCAGATACGGCGATGCACTGCGCGGTGTTGCAGGGTAAAGGTAGCACGGCGATATTCAATGCAGGAATGCGTGCGGGTGCAATTTCTCGCCTCCAATTGGAAGCTGATTTGCAGCGAGCAGTTTTTAACGAGCAATTGCATTTGAATTATCAGCCAATTTTCTCATTAGTTAATGAACAAATTGTTGGGTTTGAAGCCTTAGTAAGGTGGCGGCATCAAGTTAGGGGAATGGTGTCTCCAACGGAGTTTATTCCTGTTGCTGAAGAAACAGGATTGATTCTGCCTTTGGGGGCATGGGTGCTATCGGAAGCGATGGGATGTTTGAGGATTTGGCTAGAACAGTTTCCGAATGTCCGACCTTTGAGTATGAGTGTTAATTTGTCGGGAATTCAACTTTCTAGTCCAGATTTGGTGCTGCTGATTGAGGAGTTATTGGAACAGTTTGGTTTAAGTGGCGAGTCTTTGAAGTTGGAGATTACTGAGAGTATGTTTATGGATAATGCTGGAGCAGCAGGTCAGTTATTGGCAGAGTTAAAAGCTAAGAAAATACGAGTTTCTATTGATGATTTTGGTAAGGGTTATTCTTCTTTATCCTACCTGCGTCATCTCCAAATTGATACTTTAAAAATTGACAGAGAGTTTATTAACGGGATGGTTGGGGATAGCAAGGATTGTGACATTGTGAAGACGATTATTGTTTTGGCTCACTCCTTGGGGCTAGACGTGGTTGCTGAGGGGATAGAAACTCAAGAACAGTTGAATACATTAAGGGAATTAGGGTGTGAATACGGCCAGGGATTCTTTTTTTCTAAGCCACTGGATACAGAGGCTGCTGGAGAGCTATTAGCATCGTTTAATAGGTACTATTGCTAATAAGCTGTTACACATTTAAACGACTAACAAGGCAAGTAGGGTGCGTCAGCTAGAACGCTTACGCTTATACGGGAAATGCTTCGGACCCTAGCACCCTACAATCTATTTTAAATGTTCAACAGCTTATGGTTGAGTGGCTATTGACAAATGAATCATTTTCAAGTACAACATCTGTCTATAAAAGGTTCTGCGATCGCGTAAAAATCATACCTGCTGAAGGTGCAGCTCTGCACAAAGCTGAGGATAATAACCTATAGGAGTCTCAAAAGTTAAGTGGATTTTATGGTTAATTCTTGGCCAAAAGTACCCAAAAGCCGCTTGCTGAGCTGGTGGGAATCGCTTACTCCCATAACGCGGGTGATTGCGATCGCCCTAGCTGCACCCCTCACGGTACTCAATGCTTGGGCATTCTCTCAAATTTTTGGTTATTTTCAATCTCTCTTCGTCATTCTTTTAGTTAGTTCCCTGTTATCCTTTCTGCTGAACTATCCTGTCAGGTGGTTTGAGCAACATGGAGTTAGACGAGAACAAGCTGCAATTCTAGTCTTTTTAACAGCGGTGTTAATCCTGTTAGCTCTAGCAGTAACTTTATTCCCATTGGCTTTCACTCAAGCACAGCAACTCGTCGCTCGTTTGCCAGAATTGATCGACTCTGGACAACGACAACTCTTGATGCTAGACGATCGCATCAATGCTCTTGGTTTACCCATTAATCTTGATGGCTTAATCGCTCAAATTAACACCAGACTCAAAGGTGAATTGCAACTCGTGGCTGGGCGAGCTTTAAATATCACCTTAAACCTGACTGTTTTAACTGTTGTCAGATTACTTGATGTGTTGCTAACAGTAGTTTTAACTTTCTATCTACTTCTGCACAGCAGTGATATTTGGGTAAGTCTCATTGAATGGTTGCCCCCTCGATTTCAGAAACCATTTTCTGAAACACTAAGGCTAAGTTTCCAAAACTATTTTACGGGTCAGCTCATCATAGCAACTTGTATGGCTTTCGGGCTAACTTCTGGTTTTGTTTTGTTAAAAGTTCCCTTTGGTTTATTGTTTGGTTTAACAGTTGGTCTGATGGCGTTAGTGCCTTTTGGTGGTTCTGTGGGAATTGGGCTGGTCACTGTGCTGGTGGCACTGCAAAACATTGGTTTGGCGCTACAAGTGCTAGCAGTTGCATTAATTGTACAACAAATTGTAGAAAATTTAATTGCTCCGAGAGTGCTGGGTTCTGTGACTGGTTTGAATCCATTTTGGGTGTTTGTTTCTATTCTAACTGGAGCGCGTGTGGGAGGTTTTTTGGGAGTAGTTGTAGCAGTACCGGCTGCTGTTGTGATTAAGGAGGCGCTAGCTGCGGTGCGATCGGATCGGGTTGCTGATGAGACAGCAAATAATAATTCTGACAACGATCCTGCGGAAGTTATCTGTTTTAGCCCGGATCGGGAAACCACAGTTAAGAATTAATTTCTTGTCTTCTCAAATTTTCATTTAAAGTTATGCCGTCTACTTTTTCTGACATCAATAACCACTGGGCAAAAAGCTGCATTCTAGAATTAGCTAAGCGTAATTTAATTAGCGGCTATCCGGATGGTCGCTTCCGCCCTGATGCTACGATTACTCGCGCTGAGTTCGCAGCTCTCGTGCGTTGGACTTTCCCAAATTCTAAGCGGAGCCCTAACTCTATTACTTTTAGCGATGTTACTAACAATCACTGGGCGCAAGAAGCAATTGAATTTGCCTATCAAACAGGGTTTATGTCTGGATATCCTAACAGCTTGTTCAAACTAAAACAGGCAATACCGCGAGTAGAAGCTTTAGTAGCGCTAACCAACGGTTTGAAATTCAGCACTCCAGAAAAGCCAAAAGAGATGCTGTTGAAGTATTTTGACGACGCAGGACAGATTCCTAGCTATGCTGTAGGTGCGATCGCGGCAGCTACTCAAAATCGCCTTGTTGTTAATTATCCCAACATCAAACAATTCAAGCCTAATCAAAATGCTACACGAGCAGAGGTGATAGCCTTCATTTGTCAAGCTTTGAAAATTTCTGCTGTACCGCTACAGTACATCGCCGATCTATTTGAAATTCCGCTCCAATTTAACTCTGCTTCTTCCTTCGTCAATGGTGTGGCACAGGTACAGGTTGGCTCAGATATTCGCTATATCAATACAAAGGGTAAGTTTGTAACTGCACCACCATCTAACGAAACGCCTCCCGAACCTTTTCCTGAAGGGTTACAGCCGAAGTTTTCTGAGGGTAAATGGGGCTACATCGATCGATCTGATAATTGGGTAATTCAGCCACAATTTAATCGTGCTAATAATTTTAAAGACGGTCTGGCTAGCATCATGATTGGCAATAAATGGGGCTGGATTGAAAAAACAGGAAAAGTTGTAATTGAGCCGCAATTTGAGCTGGTTGAGGAATTTTCAGAAGGACTGGCGCGAGTATTAAAAGAGAAAGTGGGCTACATTGACAAGACAGGGAAAATGGTAATTCCGCCGCAATTTGGGGGTATTGGCATATTTCCAGGCGATGCAGCTCATGTTATGTCTTTTAAAGAAGGCGGGAAATTTTCTGAGGGGCTGGCGGCGGTAGAAATAGTTAATGAAAGAGTTAATCAAAAGTGGGGGTATATTGATAAGACAGGAAAGATTGTAGTTGAGCCACAATTTGAAGGTGCTGGGAATTTTGCTGATGGGCTAGCGCCTGTTAATATTGGCGGTCAGTGGGGAATTAATTCGATACCTGCTTATTTGGAAGGCGGGAAATGGGGCTATATTCGCCATCCTCTAAAATGAGCGATTAGCATCTGGTAAAAAGCTAATCAAAGGCGGGCAGGCATCCTGCCCCCAAGAGTTATTGTAGAGGTCTAATTAAGCTTCAATTAAGTCCCAAAAGCGATCGTCTTCGGCAATGGGTTCAAAATCTGGTTCAGTTGTTGCTTCTACTCGATATTTGGGATGAAGCGCGATCGCGTGTTCTAGATTTTCAACGGCTAAGTCAACTTCCTCTTGTAAGGAATAACAAATCGCTTTGTTGTAAAAGGCGTTGGCAAAGTCTGGTTTAATTTGAAGAGCGCGGTCAAAGCTTTCAATAGCCTCGCGATCGCGCTCTAGTTTGACTAATATCTCGCCTCTTGAATTCCAAGCTTTATAAGAATCATAATTCAATTCTAATGCTCTGTCAAAAGAAACCACCGCTTCTTCATACCGTTCTAATACTCCCAAAGCTAAACCTCGATTTAACCAGGCTACAGCATCATCAGGTTCTACCTGAACTGCTCGATCGAAAGATTTGAAAGCTTCGTCTTCCCGTTGCAATATACCTAGTGCTACGCCTCGGTTAACCCAAGCTTCGCGATAATTGGGATTAATTTCTAGTGCTTTGTCAAAGTCGGCGATCGCGTCTTCTGTTCGCTTTAATTTCGCCATTGCCATACCCCGTTGCAACCATGCTTTGCTATCCTGCGGCTGAATTTCCACCGCTTTGTTAAAATCTGCGATCGCTGCTTCATAACGCCGCAATTCTTTTAAGGCAAGACCTCGATGATACCAAATATTAGAGTCGTCGGTTTTGATTTCTAGGGCTCGATCGAAAGCTGCGATCGCCTCTTCAAAGTGCTGTAATTCCCACTGAGCAATTCCCCGCTGATACCAAATTTCCTGGGAATTTTGCTTGATTTCCAAAGCGCGATCGCAGTTAGATATTACCAGATCGTAACGTCCCTCCGATAACAATTGATTTCCCCGATCTATGTAATCTTCTATAATCAAGAAAAATTCCGGGTGATTTGATTTTAAGCGTTCAATTTGTTCGCTCAAACCTTTAATTTTTAGCGTCACTTCTGGGATCACAGCTTCTGCGATCGCTCTCGGCGAAGTATCAGCAATTTGCTGCCAAATTTGAGCCTTTTGAGTTTGAGTTTCCGAGAGCACTTCCGAAAGCTTAGCAACCAGTTCAGCTTGCGATCGCTCTAAATTCTCAATCGCGAGCTCCTTTCGAGCTTGGCTGTGAGTTTCCAGTTCCGTAAGCACCCCAGTAATTTCAGTTTCTAGCTGTTCTAAGTTCTGTAGAGCTAAATTCTTCCCTGCTTTAATCTCCGACATAACATCGGCAAATTGACCTTGTGCCGAGCTTTGTAGCTTTGCCAAATCCTGAATAATTTGATGCTGATGCTCTTGAATGCCAGATTTTGAATCCGAGACAAAAGTAGTAAACTCCATCTCTATATTTTTCAAATTCTTACTCACCAACAGCATATCTTTTTTAATTTCGACGTGCAATCCTGAAAGTTGAGAAGTGATTTCCTTTCCTAATCGCTCTTGATGTTTGATCGCCTCTGCATGGAACAGCCGCACTTTTTGTTCAGAACCACCTTTAAGTTCCGATAAATACTGAATCAAATCAGCTTCTTGCTTTCTCAAATTTTGGATAATTAAATCCTGTTGCTTTTGAGCTTTCTCTGGAATCGCCGAAAGTTGAGCAGCTAACTCAGCCTCCGCCTGTTGCAGATTTTGTAAAATTAAATCCCGTTGTTTTTGAGCATTAACTTGAATTTCTGAATGTTGCTGTGCAAACTCAACCTCCGCCTGCTTCATAGTTTGCACAGCTAAATTTTTCTGCCCTTGAACCTCAGATT
>DATGYA010000301.1:0-8264 GCA_035298405.1 Kamptonema sp.
GGAAAATCGCCTCGAACGTGCCTCAACTATCATCGCTTTAGGAGGCGGCGTTGTGGGCGATATGGCAGGTTTTGCTGCGGCAACATGGCTGCGCGGCATTAATGTGATACAAGTTCCAACATCTTTGTTGGCAATGGTTGATGCTTCTATTGGCGGCAAAACTGGCGTGAATCATCCCCAAGGAAAAAATTTAATTGGTGCATTCCACCAACCGCGATTAGTGTTAATAGATCCAAATGTACTAAAAACTCTACCTGCGCGGGAATTGCGAGCAGGAATGGCGGAAGTTATTAAGTATGGTGTAATTTGGGATGCGGGATTATTTGCACAATTAGAAAAATGCAAGCGCCTGGATCAAATGCGTTATCTTGCTGCTGATTTGTTGTCGGAAATCTTGAAAAAGTCTTGCCAAGCTAAGGCAGATGTGGTAAGTAAAGATGAAAGAGAATCGGGATTGAGAGCAATTTTAAATTATGGTCATACTATCGGTCATGCAGTGGAAAGTTTGACTGGTTACAAAGTAGTAAATCACGGCGAAGCGGTGGGTATTGGAATGGTGGCGGCCAGTGGGTTGGCCTTGGAGTTGGGGATGTGGGATAGCGATAGCGATAAACGCCAATTGGCTTTGATAGAAAAAGCTGGTTTGCCTATAAAGTTGCCGTCAGGATTGGATATTGAGGCGATTTTAGATACGTTGCAAACTGATAAAAAGGTGAAGGATGGAAAGGTGCGATTTGTTTTGCCTACGCAGATAGGTACTGTTAGTATTACGGATCGGGTGGATGCTGAGGTGATTCGATTAGTTTTAGGAAGGATGCAGGGTTAGAGATGAAAGCAGGTCAAGAGGGTGGATGTGGATAAAATAGCTTAGGCTGCGTTTATTAACTGTTGAAAGATGGTGTTTTGCCGAATTCCATCAAAGTCTATTTCATTTTTCGCCAGTTCTCTGCACATATTTGGATTAAGATTTAAGGCTCGTTTTAAGTTTTCTAAGGCTAATTCTATTTTACCTTGTAGGGCATAACAACGAGCTTTATTATACCAGATTCGATAAAAATCTGGTCTGATTTTGGTGGCGTTATCATAAGAGTCAATGGCAGCGTCGTAGTTTTGTAGTTTCGTGAGGGCAACTCCTCGATTATTCCAAGCATCTGTATAGTCATTTTTGATTTTTATAGCTTGATTGTAAGAGATAACAGCTTCTTCGTATTTTTGCATTTTTGAGAGGGCAACTCCTCGATTATTCCAAGCATCGGCGTAGTCGGTTTTGGCTTGAATTGCCTGTTCGTAGCAGGCGATCGCTTCTGGAAATTGCTGCATTTCTAATAGCACTACTCCTCGATTATTCCAAGCGTCGGGGTAGTTGGGACGAATTTTAGTTGCTTGTTCGTAGGAAGCGATCGCTTCTTCATATTGTTGCATTCTAGTGAGCACCACTCCCCGATTATTCCAAGTATCTGCTAACTCTGGCTGAATTTGTAGCGCTTGATTGTAAGCGCTAACTGCCTCTGCGTAGCGATTTTCAAAAAAATAAGCATCTCCCTGTTTAGCATAGTCGCTACCACTCATTGATTCTTGTTGATTTCCGTATTTAACAGGGGTAAATTCTTGAATACTGGGATCTGGAAATAGGAGATCGGTGTCTGCTTCCACGGATTTTTGATGGTGTTTAATTGCGTCTAATATATCTTGAGCTTCAGCAATCGCTAATTTTAACTCGGAAATTGTATCGTATCTAAGGCTAGCAATTTCTTGTTCGGCAAGAGCTGTTTGCTTTGCTAATTTTGCAAGTAGTATCCAAACAGCGGCGGCTGCTGCTGTGGGAAAAAAGGTGAGTGTAATTAAAAAAACGTTCAGCATAGATACTGTGCGCCGAAAAGCGCTGTCAACTTCCTCAGAGACGCGATCGCGAATCTCGTCTTTGAGTTGAAGCTGTTGTAAATCTTGCTGTTGGGCTAACAGGGACTCAGAAGCCGCCCCAGTGGAGGAGAGTAAAATAGTTATTATCGCGATCGCAACCAAATTTCTGATGTTCATAAGCTTCGTCTTTAAACAGACTATTAAATATAGAATATCTTTTGTGTAAGGCGATCCTATCAAGGAAAACGGCTGTTCTCTGCCGCTGCTGCGATCGCAGCCAGAATTGTGTGGCGATCGCGACCTGACTGCATCACAATTAAGTATGTAATATCAGCCCTAAGCTTTATGTCTGACTGGATAGAAATCGGTACAATTGTCGCACCTCAAGGTTTAGATGGCGAAGTGCGAGTCTATCCCAACTCTGACTTCCCGGAACGGTTTCTGGAACCGGGACAGCGATGGGTACAGCGCCCTGGCCAAGCAGAACCAGAACCAATCGAATTTCTAGGGGGGCGCTACATCCCTGGCAAGGGAATTTATGCGGTACAGCTAGCAGGGGTGGAGAGTATAGATGAGGCAGAAGCGCTGCGGGGTTCTCACCTGTTCGTTTCTGCAAGCGATCGTCCTCATTTGGAGGAAGGCGAATTTTATGTCCGAGATTTAATCGGTTTGGAGGTATTTTACCAGGAAACAGGCAAACTTTTAGGTACTGTCGTTGATATCATTCCCGCCGGTAATGATATTTTAGAGATAGAATTGCCGCGATCGCCTGAGTCAATGCCAACATTAGAAGAAGAGTCTGTCGTCACCGAAGTAGCGATTAAACCTGGTCAACGCCACAGCAAAAAACCAAAGCAACGCCCTCGAAACACTAAACCAAAAACTGTTTTAATTCCCTTTGTTAAAGAAATTGTTCCCATTGTGGAGATAGAACAGCGCCGCATGGAAATTACGCCGCCGCCTGGTTTACTTGAGTAGAATTAGATTAAATTCTTGGAGTGCGGGTAAAAAGTTTTTATTTTCATGGCTAGGTCGCGAAAGTTTGAGCAAAGCAAACCGCTGTACTGGTGTTAGCAAAGCCCACTGTTCGACTGTCAGTTTAACGCCTACTTCTTGGGCTTTTTCCTGAACGCTATCGGGTATATTTGCCGCATCCATCCAAGCTGGATGTGGCTCAACTGCTAATTCACTAGCGGGGCTATTTGTATGTTGAATAACTAACTTTTGTAACTCATCGTGGTAAGCTTGAATTTCCTCTGGTTGGGCGCAAGGTTTTTCTACTAAAGCTTGGCGTTCTTGTTGACTAAATTGGTTCCAGTGCGACAATTTTAATTTAACACCACAAGTATCGAGTTTGTAGCGCACCAGCATGGGGATACAACGCAAATCTGTAACAAATTCCGATTCAAATTCAAAGTAATAAGTCATGGTTAGTTATTGGTTAGTTGTTGGTTGTTAGTTGTTAGTTGTTTGTGAGTTGCTAGTCGTATTTTCTAACTAGCAATTAGCAATTAGCAATAACTAATTTCGCTTAGTTGTTTGTTTAATTATTAAATAGCTAACAGAAAGGGCAAAAATTGCGATCGCTAAACCAATTAAGTCTAAAGCTGTTTTCTTTTCGAGGTCGAGAATAATAATTTTTCTAGCTACGGCTATCAAAGAAGTAACGATGACTAACTCAACGTGAATGACGTGCTTTTTGAGATAGGCTGTGATGTTTTCTAAGATTTCCAGAGCAATCAATACATTCAAAAATAGCCCAAAAATTACAAACAATTGATCTTTTAAGATAGTATCTCCATGTTGAGGAGAAATCAGCGATCGCCACAGATAAATTATTAAGTCAAGAACACTGCTAAAAATGACCAATATCATCACTAAAGATAAGACTTTAGAGACGATCGCTTCTAGGTTTTCGAGGATGTGGAGGAAGTTGTCATCTTTGAAATAGTAGACTATTTTCTGAAATGTTTTTTTGAGAGGCATATTTAATCAGTAATGATGTTCCCTCGATCGATAAGCTGAATATAATGTTTTTAGCTATTAGGTTGGGCAATATGGCTTTAGAATTTATTTACCATATAACGAGGCTGTTGTCAAGGTAGAGTGACATGATGATTCGCGCCGATCGCGCTTTTTGTCAAGTCAGCGGGTCAAAATAAAAGCTGTTGGAGAGGGATTAACGGCGAAAGTAATGTTTGCGATCGCTATTTTTTTCCCCTTTCAATTTCTAATTAATTCCGTAGATACTGCTCTCCACAATTGCTCTAATCTATTCGCTGGCATAGTCAGATACAAGATATCACCAGGACTCAGATAAAAATTTAGCAAATCCCAGCCGTGAATTGTTTGGCAATTAGTTTCGGCGTACAAAGGTACAAAATCAGCAGACTTAGCAGCATCTTGAATGCGCTGGCCGCAAAAGGGATGTCCTGGTGTAATCAATGTTGCTAAGGCAACCCAAAGGCTATCTAATGTCATGCCATTGCCAAAAATCCGGCCTCCAATTGCTGCGGCTGCAAAGGCAGGAGCAGCTATTTCTGTCGGACTTAATACGGCTTCAAATTCAAAAACTTGCTGCACCATGAGTGCAAAATGTGGGTCTTGATTGCGAACAATAACTGGCAGTTTGGTAGCCAATGCTTTAGCGCTTAAGGCAATTTCTAAATTAGACATATCGCTGCTAGTAACTGCTAACAGCGCTTCAGCTTGTTTAATATTAGCTTCTTCTAGGATTGTAGATAAACTTGCGTCTCCTTGAATTACGGGGATTTTTAAGGAGCGAGCCGTGCTAAGGAATCGATTGTTAGGGTCGCTATCTATGACGGCAACTTCATGGCCGTTGGCTTGGAGTTGTTTAGCAATCTGTACTCCTATACCTCCCAGACCGCAAATTATATAGTGATTTCGTTGGGGAATTCGCGCAGCATCCCAATATTCTCTTAAGCGGGTTCCTAATATAAAATCGTTGAGGAGTGCGTAGAAGAGGCCGATCATTCCCGCCCCAACTAACATCATGATTACTGTGAATATTTTAATACTATCTGGGGCATTTTCTACTACTTTATCGTTGCCCCCAGCTCCGGTAATCATGCCTACGGAAAAATAGAAAGAATCAACTAGAGAAACATGAAAGTTTACAGTTGTATAAGTGAATGTGGCTGCTATAATTATTAGTAAAAGAGTGATACTTACGCTGACTGCTGATTGAGTTTGCTGCTGAAGTCGCCGTAAATTAGTGATAATTTTAAGTAGTGTTTGGCTAAAAGTTTTGCGGCGCGATCGCACGCTGGGTTGAGTGGCAATAATCAGGCGATCGCCTTGCTGTAAATATCCATGAGCTAGAACCGCCGATACTAGGTCAATTTTATTATCCGCTGGCAGATAATAGATTAACATTCGCGATCGATCTTCCCACAAATCCCTCAGTTTTCGTCCTTTCCAGGCATGATTTTCATCGATATATTCTTCGTGAATCGGCCAAGTCTGGTTAAATAGGCGCAACTGTCCAATTGCTTGATTGCCAAGAGCTGCAAAGGAAAACACCGGAGCGGCTAAGGAGGAAACGCTCATTGTGGTATGCTCCGGCAGGGTATGATCTAGGCGATCGCCCAGGCTAGTATTGAAGAGGCGGTTAATGATGCGAATCTGAGGATTGAGAATCCTTGCTTGCATCAGAATTGCCAAATTTACGGCATCGTCATCTCCTGCTAAAACGAGGGTGTGAGCATTTTGAATGCCGGCGGCTAATAAACTTGAGGCTGCTTGTAAGTTACCTACGACGACATCGGAACCTTCACATTTCAAAGGGCGATCGCTGATACCAACAACGATCGCGCCTTGCTGTCTTAATAAACAGAAAATCTTGTACCCTGTGCGACCTAAACCGCAAACTATGATTCGAGGTTTCATAGAAAGTTCGTTGCAATACAATCTAGGAGTTGCCTAGATTGTGCAATTCACTATTATCTAGTGCTGGGACTTAGAAGATTGTAGCTAAAAATACTATTGGACATTTTGATTCAAAATGGCTGCGGTCTGATTTTAATAGGAGCTCAAGTGATGATTTTAAGTAGTTTTTGGCTAGAAGTTTTGCGGCGCGATGGTAGTGACAAACCTGGGACTAATTTCGGGTAATGGACACTCTTCTAGATCGAGTTTTGTAGCTTCTTTGAGGTTGGCGATCGCGGCTTCTATGGTTTCACCTCGATCGATTGTACCACTTCTGGACATTAGGCAATATACATATCTTCTTCTTTGTAAATGATGGCTGTAAGGAGATTCTTCAATTTTAGTCATGCTCAGCGGCATAACGCAGCAAGGCAGTTGCCATAATTTCCCAAGCATCAGCCGCCATACTGGAGCGATCGATATAGGTTATCCAACAGGTGCAGATAATGTAATCTATGCTATAGTATAAAATGTGAATAGCGATCGGCCAGATAAAAATTCTCAAATTAAAAATGGAAACTCTGTTATTAACGATAGTTATTATATTACAATTGGTGCTAATTTTTCTAATTATACAGCGCGAATACCGCCTATTCCCAGACGGTTTAGTTATGCGATATCAACCCCAATCTTTACAAGATAAAACAGAGCGGGAGAAGGTGAGTGTAGAAAATTTATGGGACAATCCACCGCCAGCATCAGAAGAATTAAAATTGACTGTTGCTGAATTTAAGAGTAAGCATGATAGGAGTAAGTCGTGGGATGGAGATTTTGTGCTTTAAAAAGTTTTCCCAATTTCCAAAGAGAGGGTTTTGACTGTGGAGATGAGGAAATAAATAGTTATCTAAAAAATTTGGTTGAAACTGCTGATGAAGCAGGGTTTTCTAGGACTTTTTTGATGATTTCTGAATCAGAGGATGCAAAAGTTTATGGATTTTATACCCTTAGTGCTTCGATAATTCCTGTTAAAGAGTTACCGGATGAATACAGACAAATTCTTCCTTTTCCCATTCCCGCGCTACTAATTGGACAATTTGCGCTCGATCGGATTTTGCAAGGACAAGGGATGAGTCGCAAACTTTTGGGGGATGCTTATCGCCGAATTTGTTTACTTTTTGAACAGGAAATTATTGGATTTCAAGCGATTAGGGTTGATACGAGAAATGATGAGGCAAAGGAATTTTGGTTAAAACAGGGTTTTGTGCCTTTTAGAAAGAATAAGCGTTCTCTATTTTTGCCAGTTAAGACTCTGCTTAGAGAGCTAGAAATTTAGTTTGGTTTTGAAGCGGAAATGATACAGCCTGAACTTTTTGATGTTGTTGAATTGTTAGTAGATTTGCCTGAAGATCGTGTCTATTCAGGAAATAAAGGGGCAATAGTAGAGTGCTACTATGATGGTAATTATGAAGTAGAGTTTACCAATAATGATGGAGAAACTTTAGCTTTGTGTACGTTATCAGAGGAGCAATTTATTGTGGTTTGGAAAGCTAGTACAAAAAGCTGGCTGTCAAGTTCGGAGAAAATTACTGCTATTATTAATCATTTGCCCGATCGCTCTCAGGAAGAAGTGTTAGAGTTTGCTCGCTCTTTGTATCGGCGGTAATTGGTTTGGAAAAAGCGCGATGCCTGCGGCTGGATGCGCCTACGCGCTTAGGGATAAGGTGAAATCAGGAAGCGCGATCGCGCCTTAGTTTAATTCTGACATTCTATAATCTCTCCGGTCAACTTACTTGGTAGCCTTAAAACTTTTCGTTCAATGTTAATATTCCTCGAATTTGTTACTTTTCCAGTAACAATAGCTTTGGCTCCTAAAGACTGAGCATAATCCCTGAGTAGAGAAATTTGAGCCTCTGATAAATTATCCCACGCTCGATCGGGTACAGCCAGAGCTTTTTCCGTTTTCCAATTAATAATTTTTGGGCGGTATTGGTATTGTTTAGCTATACTTTTTAATAAACTTTTAGCTGATTTTATGGTTTCCTTCCCTTCTATATTTCCAAAGATTTTAGCCTGTTTTATAGCATACTGTTGGTAATCCTGATACCGCTTTATTTTGTTTTTAGCGGTTGTATAATTGGCATCAGAATTGGGAACTTTTTTCATTAGACAAATGGCTTTAGTCCACCTATTTGCTACTACTTGCCAAGCACTATTAGAACTAGCTGACTGATTTAGTTCTGCTGCCATTGTTGCCTGTTTTATCCCTTCTAGGAAAGGATCGTTAATAATTTTACGCGAAAATGAAGACTCAGTTTTTGCCTTTGTAGGGATGGGAGTTGGTTCTGTAAATCTCGTTTCAGTATTTTCAACAGCATTACATCCAAATATCAGTGATAACAAAGATAAAAATGTGGTCGAATATAAATATTTCTTAAGCATGATTATCTGCCTTTATGACTGTATATTTTTACATTCACCTCCCCGATCGCGCCTCACTCACATCCGCAACAGGT
>DATGYA010000302.1:0-8347 GCA_035298405.1 Kamptonema sp.
GCTTTGAGAGCAGTGGCGCGATCGCCTAATTCTAGTGCCAAATCGCTTGCCCAAGTTGCGAGTTCATACAGGCAATGTCCTTCCAAGGAAAACCCCGCTTGAGCTACTTCTAGTGCTTGACTTTTCGCTCCTTGTTTCCGCAGTTCAAAAGCTAGAGCTTTTGCTTCTTCTACAGAGGTCATCAGAGTTTTAGCAGCCGATATCGCCTCTGAAATTCGTCCTAAACTAACTAACATTACTAAATATTGTTGATTCATTTCTTCTGCCCGTGCCAGATACAAGTATTCCTCATACCGTTCTCGGCGCTCTAGGATTTCCAAGCGAATCAGAGCCAAATCCTCAGCATAATCTGGTACTTCTCCTTCCCAAACTCCTCGCTCTAAAATATTTCCTTGCAGGATAAGTTGTAGGGGTGGAAAATCCCAACCTTGGCGCAATGCTTCTAAACTCATGGCAAAACTGGCATCCCATTCATCTTGCCAATTTGTGAGATTTTCTTGGAGTTCTATCTGCTGTTCTTTAGTGAGCTCAGCACAGAGAATAGCCTCTGTCCATGCTTCATCGAGCGCTGTAACAATGTCATCATTATATGCGCCGTACTCAGCGACATCATCCCAATTTTCTATGCAGGTTTCGGTAATACTTTGTAAGATAGCGATCGCGTTATTGCCATCTTCACATTGACTAAATTCTTGGGCTTCTGAAATTAAGTCTAGAATATCTGGTGTAATCGAATCTTCCTCGTACCCCTCTTCTAAATAACGCTCACCATCGCGCAAAATTTGGCGAACTTGTTGACGGTAAGGCGCTGTATTAATTGTACTAGGTTGTGCAGATATAGTTTGGGATTTTTGAGTACGGGTAACACCGACGATGCGGTTAATGTGTCGCTCAATGCGATCGGTAAGATCGGGTTGTTCTGCGGCTAGATTTTGCAACAGGAGTTGAGTTTGTTGGTGGTTGAGACGATCGAGTAGGTGTTCTAAGGTGGGGCGCTCTTCAATTTTTTGCGGCTGGTGCAGGCAAACTAAGAGAGTAGCAACAATGTGCTTGCACCACCCACCGAAACTGTAGGCGCAGGTACAAGAGGCTTCGGCTAAATTTTGGCTTTCAAAGCTAAGCCTGACGCGGTAGGATGGAGCTTGGCTACCCTCTACTTCAGCTTGGAGGATATTACCACGCAATGTAAGGGCTTCAACTGCGCCATTGCGATAGTAGGTTTCACCGCGCTCAAAAGATTGGGGGCTGCTGTTTTGGCGCAGTGTAGCTTCTGCGAATTTTGGAATCGGCATTTAGCACTCCCGAAAGTAGTTTTTGCAGCTTTGGTCTACGGTTCACTATGGAATAGTTTATCTGTACTAAACGGCATTAAACTTTAGTTAACCTCAGACCAGAGAAAATCAAGGCTTTCCCAGATCGACCCATAAGCATTTATGTCTACTTTCTCAGCTAACCCCAACAACTTTGGCGCACTACTGCAAATGGTTAGAGGTGGAGACGCGATCGCTTTGACAGCAGGGAATATAAGGAATAGTTTACTCTTCAACCAGCGATCGCACAACGTACAGCTAGAGGAAACCTGTAGAGTGCAGAAAAAGTGTCTATTAAGAAGCTAAAGATAAATAATCCAAAATTGTTGAATATCTTCTTCCTGGTTTATAATTGCTAATTTTTTAATCTTCAGTTAAGGTGAGGCGATCGGACTCCATGGAACTGAAGTTAACAATTAGCAATTAGCAATTAGTGTTCGACTGAACGCTCACACTGAAGTCAATTAGCAATTAGCCTGTAAGGTTTATCAGTATACGGATTCCACTGACTCATTTATTTATCGCCACTCCGTAATTATACTAGGTATTTTAAAGGTCTTAGTTTAGGAATTGCTGCGATCGCAATGAAAAACCTCAGTTTCAGCTCCAAAAAAGGCTTTTACCTCCCTCAAATGGCTTCACCCCATCACCCCATCATACTTAGGGAAGATTTACGGAAACTTTATCCAAACTTTACAAAGTTTAGGAGTGATTTTCAACGCTACTACTTGAAACTAGCAAGCACTTCGTGTAATCTTTAAATTAAGACTTAATTTAGCTTAAAAAAAATATCAGCCAGGTATCTAGCCCTAAGCACCTTTTACCAAAGGAGGGGGCTAAGAAGTTTCTGAGTTATAAAAATCCAGTTAGTAGTGACGAGTAACCAGTTATCACAGATAATCTTAAACATTGCTGCCTAAGCGAGGGAGGGCGATTTCAAGTGAACAATAGTTTGACAGACAGCTACAACAGACAAAGCCACCCAGAAGAGCAGCTACTCTACAACCACTGGTTAGAACAAGTGCAAGTAGAGCAACCACCAGAGCTGATAGAGCGCTTTCGCAATTTATTTATCGAAAACGTAGGATATCCCGATCGCGAAATAGCGATCGCCGTAGAAAAGTTAGCAGCCTCCAAACACGCTGAAGAGGAATTCAAATTTATCCTCAACCGCTGCTGTCACATTTTGATCAACCGCTGGCAGACTTACACTGCAAAACACACAGCCATCCCCGCATTGATCGATCTATTTGAGAACCTTCCCTACAACCCACCCGGAAAGTATGTACACAATCGCAGCAACAGAAGGCTACCTGAATTAATCAAGCAATTCACCCAAAGCGAACAATACGTAACACTGCAACGCTTGGCGAAAGTTATGAGCCAAAGCCGAGAATTCAGCAGTACTCACACCGCAGAAACCAAACCTTTAGGAACATTAATTCCTCGGTATCCATACCTATACAAACACTGCCTGCTCACCGAAGGAAGCTCCTACGAGCATCAAAAAACCATCAAAAAAATTCAATCTGAAAATCAGCGGCAATTTGAAATCAATCTATCGCAGTACGTAGCTCACGCAGTGAGAAAATCCCAAATAGCCCGTAGAGAAACCTCAGTATCCTTCGGAAGAATTATACAACCGATAAAAAACCCCACTTTATTAAATGATGGGGAACTCTTTTTTGCCCTCAAACAATTCATTGGCAAAGTCGAAGGAGCCGACACCTATCGGCACTTTGCCAACCGCTTCCTCAACCATACCAACTGTAACCAATCTTACCGGGCCTTTAAAGACGACTTATACGAATACTTAATTACCACCACAAATGACTCTACCTACGGCAAGCGACAATTTAACGAAAAACTTTATAAACAATTACGAAACATCATCCCCCAAAGTGACTCCCAGAAATTCAGCGATTTCTTAATGATCAGAACTTGCAGCCAACTCTTAAACTTCCTGGTAGTAGAGAGTCCCCAGCGTCCCAATCATTTTGTGTTTATAGACCTAATTTCTAACGTAGGCGCAACCCAAACAATCGGGATCTTGTTAAAAATTGTACTGATTTGTGGTCAAGTCAGACCCTACCTAGAAAAGCGATTTGCAATTCTGTTCAACCATTACGAGTCTACAACACGAGAAGGCGTTCTTTGGTTAGTTAAAGGTCTGGAAAATCTGAATTTAGCTTTGAGTACCAACTTTGGCTCAGTTGACCTCTCTTACCTCCGCTAGGAAAACTAGAATGCAACCAGGCAAGGACTAAAGCCAACTGGCACACTTAAATCAGCTTGTAGGGTGCTAGTTAGATTTAGTCGTATAGGGAATAAAACCCGCCCTCCTTAGCAATTCTGTGGTAAAATATCACTTGTGAATCAGATTCGGTTGTAGGTTTTGTTCCATAGTACAGAATTGCCAAAAAATGCCTTCTTTTGTATTGGCAGACACTTCTGTAAAACTAAATCTTTACATAATTTAATGTGGGAGGAATTCTATGTCGCTTTATGTAGGTAATCTTTCCTACCAAGTTACCCAAGAAGACATAATTACAGTCTTTGCCGAATACGGAACCGTCAAGCGCGTACACCTACCCACAGATCGGGAAACCGGTCGCCCGCGAGGGTTTGGTTTTGTAGAAATGGCAACTGATGCAGAAGAAGAGGCCGCCATTGCTGCTCTCGACGGAGCAGAGTGGATGGGGCGCGACCTAAAAGTTAACAAAGCCAAGCCTCGCGAAGACACCAGAGGTGGTGACAACCGAGGTGGCGGCAACCGAGGCGGCAACCGAGGTGGCGGCGGTAACGGTGGGAAATTTTCCAGAGGAGGAGGTGAAGGAGGAGGCGGAGGAGGAGGAAGAAAGGGAAGCTATTAAATTTCAGAGACAGTGATTTAAAATTTAAGATTAAGGCGAAAGGTGTGAAAACGTCACAATTCGATAGCCTAGTAATTGCATAACATTTAGCAAGGAATTACAAGGAAGTAGGAAGAATGACCCAAGTGTTACTCGGCGAAAACGAAGGAATTGAATCAGCCTTGCGGCGGTTCAAGCGTCAAGTCTCCAGTGCAGGGATTTTGGCAGATGTCAAGAAGCGCCGACACTTTGAAACTCCGTTGGAAAAGCGCAAGCGCAAGGAAGTTGCGCGTCGGCGAGATAGGCGTTTCCGCTAAGGGATTCTCTTTTCGAGGATCTTTGCCGCCGCAAAGCGCCGTATCCATGCACTCGCTTTCCGCAGTTATAAATTAGTAAAGGCGGTCTTTGCGGTTAGGGCAAAGTCCGCTTTTAAATTGTTAATTGTTAATTGTTAACTGTTAACTGTTAACTGTTAACTGTTAACTGTGATTGGTAAAGAACTTATTTAGATAAATGGAACTTGATAAAGAACTAGACAACACGATTTTAAGCTTTGCAGATATTCAGTCCGAACTGAACTTGCGTCACGCCAAAGATGCTCTGCGAGACATAGTAGAAAATATGGACTTGACACCCCAAGAGCGCAGTGGACTCGAACCTGCAATTGGAGGTCTAGAAAAAATGCTAGACAAGTTAGAACGAGCTTGTGTACAAATAGCAGTATTCGGCATGGTGGGGCGCGGCAAATCTTCAGTTTTGAATGCTCTACTAGGTCAAAATGTATTTGAAACTGGCCCGATTCATGGCGTTACTCGCAGTACGACTGTTGGACAGTGGAATTGCATAGGTGAAGAAGAAAGTCGGGAAGGATTACCTGTTCCTGCTAATGCTCCCATTATCTATCGCTTATCCCAAATTGAATTAATTGACACTCCCGGAATTGATGAAGTAGACGGTGAGGCTCGCGAAGCTTTGGCGCGTCAGGTAGCAAAGCAGGCAGATTTAATTTTGTTTGTTGTTGCTGGCGATATCACGAAAGTAGAATACGAGGCACTTTCTCAGTTGCGGGAAGCTGGCAAACCAATGCTTTTAGTGTTCAACAAAATCGATCAATATCCTGATGCCGATCGCATCGCTATTTATCACAAAATCCGGGACGATCGCGTGCGAGAGTTACTGTCACCGGATGAGATTGTGATGGCTGCGGCTTCACCTTTGATCGCAAAGGCTGTGCGACGCACTGATGGCAGTATGAACGTCCAAATGACTCGCGGAGTGCCGCAAATAGATGATTTAAAACTTAAAATTCTGGAGATTTTAGACAGAGAAGGTAAATCTTTAGTGGCACTGAATACAATGCTCTATGCGGGTGATGTAAACGAGCAATTAGTGCAGCGAAAGATGGAAATTCGAGAGGATAGTGCTAATAAAATTATCTGGAATGGGGTAATGACTAAGGCAGTGGCGATCGCGCTGAATCCGATTACTATGCTTGACATTATTAGCGGCGCTGTAATTGATGTAGCAATGGTGTTAACGCTATCAAAACTTTATGGAATTGGTATGACAGAAGCGGGAGCAGTGGAATTGTTGCAAAAAATGGCGATTAGTATGGGTGGAATTACGGCGAGTGAATTGGTGGCTAATTTTGGCTTAAGTTCTCTGAAAGGATTGTTGGGAATAGCTGCACCAGTAACGGGTGGGTTGTCTTTAGCACCTTATTTATCTGTAGCCCTAACTCAAGCTGGGGTTGCTGGCGTTTCTTCCTATGGAATTGGACAAGTTACTAAAGCTTATTTGGCTAATGGTGCATCTTGGGGAGATGATGGACCGAAAGCAGTAGTTAGTAGGATTTTGGCTTCTTTGGATGAGGGTTCTATTCTGAATAGGATTAAGGATGAATTGCGAGCAAAGTTGAATTTGCCAGAAGTGGGAAGGGTACGAAAATAGCACTTTGACACTTAAGTTTATATGCTAAATCCGTCTGGCTAACGATCGCATCATCGCAGAACTTTTGCAGATGGTCTGCTAAATGGGTTAATATGTAGTTGGTTTGAATGCTAGCATAATGTAATAGTTCGGTGGAGATCGCTATTTTAAAAAGTTAACCATCGCAGAATAATTTTCTCTCCGTAGCTTAAGTTTCAGGTGATAATTGAGTGATAATTGACTATAGTGAATGTAGTGTAGATAAATTCTTCGTACTATAGCTTGCGCCACACTACACCATGCAGCTCATATTTTGAAGGCAAAGTTTCTCAGGGAAAATCACCAATAACACTCGATAAACTCATGTTCATTCGTACTACGGCTCTCACCCCAGTAGAACTCAGGTCTGCGATCGTCCGGGAACCCTTAGTTGTTTCACCCGATACGACACTGAGGGAGGCGATCGCCCAAATGAGCGGCGTGCGGACTATCTGCAACACTACTAAAACTGCTGATAGTCAACTGGACTACCTCCACCTAGAGGCACGGTCAAGCTGCGTTTTGGTGGTGGAAAATGACCAGTTGCTCGGTATCGTAACTGAGCGAGACGTAGTGCGCTTGAGTTCCCAGCAACAACCCCTTGACCGTTTGGTCATGAAGCAGGTGATGGCAGGCCCGATCGTTACTCTACGTGAGTCTGCCTTCACAGATTTGTTTTTTGCCATTAACCTGCTCCAGCAGCACCACATTCGCCATTTACCGATCGTGGATGAGCTTAACCGTGTAGTAGGTTTAGTGACTCACGAAAGTCTGCGGCAGACCTCCCGACCGGTTGACCTGTTACGGTTGCGGCTGGTATCGGAAGTGATGACGGGTGAGGTAATTTGTGCTGCACCAGATAGTTCCATGCTCGCGATCGCCCAACTGATGGCAGCACACCGCGTCAGTTCCGTAATGATTTTGGAATCAGATAGTAGCCTCACCGAACCCCAGCAAATTCCAGTAGGGATTGTTACCGAGCGGGATCTAGTACAGTTTCAGGCATTGGGCTTAAATCTCGCAAGCTGTAATGCACAGGTGGTAATGAGTACGCCGATTTTTGGCGTTAAACCAGACGATTCGCTCTGGACTGTACAGCAGCTCATGGAGCAGCACTCAATCCGTCGGTTGGCAGTAACGGGGGAACAGGGAGAGCTATTAGGCATCGTTACCCAGACCACTTTGCTGCAAGCCCTCAACCCGCTAGAGTTATACAAGCTGGCAGAGATGTTGGAACAGAAGGTAGTGCGCTTAGAGAACGAGAAGATTCAATTTTTGGAAAATCTTCTAGAGGAACAAGTTGAAACTCGGACAGCCACCCTCAAAGCCAAAGCACAACGAGAGAAAGTAGTTGCAGACCTTGCCACGCAAATCCGATCTTCCCTCAGCCTGCAAACAATTTTAGATACAACTGTAGACCAGGTAAGGCAAGTGCTAGGCTGCGATCGCGTCAATATTTGGCAGTTGGAAGCAGATAGCCAAATTATTGCCGTAGCAGAATCCACCGACTTATCCCTGTCTCTGCTGGGCGAGAGGATCGGCGATACCTGCTTTAAGCAATCCCAGGTTGAGAGTTATCGTCAAGGGCACATTCGCGTCGTATCGGATATCTTTACCACCGAAATGTCAGACTGTCACCGCGACCTGCTGATTCACCTCCAAACGCGAGCCAAAATTATAGTGCCTCTGCTGTGTGGCGATGAGTTGTGGGGGTTGCTCAATGCCAGCGAAAGCCAGCACCCCCGCGACTGGCTACCGGAAGAAGTCGAACTGCTGCAAGCTTTATCGTTGCATCTGGCGATCGCCCTCCAACAAGCTACGACGTACCAAAAATTACAGGAAGAACTAACCGCACGACAACGAATAGAAAACCAGCTACGAGAAAGCGAAGAACGCTACGTCACTCTAGTAGAAGCCTCTCCAGTCGGGATTTTTCGCACCGATGCTGCGGGCAACTGCATTTATGTTAACGATCGCTGGTGTCAGATCAGTGGGCTTAACCCCAAAACCGCTGCTGGCACAGGATGGCGACAAGGACTCCACCCCGAAGATCGGGAGGCGATCGCTAATGAATGGCAGCAGTCTGCTCAAGAAAATCGCCCCTTTCAGTTGGAATATCGTTTTCAACGTGCCGACGGTGTAGTGACATGGGTATATGGCCAGTCGGTTGCTGAACTCAATGCAGATGGGCAAGTCGTGGGCTATGTAGGCACCGTG
>DATGYA010000303.1:0-12005 GCA_035298405.1 Kamptonema sp.
CTAAGGCTCGAATTGCCCAAGCTCTGGCCCCGTAATTGTAGCCGTCAAGCTGTTCTAGCAAGGGCAACACGGCTGGTTCTCCTATTTGAATGAGTCCGTCAACGGCTGCAACTGCGGCACCGGGATTGTTGTAGCCAAGAACTGCAATTAAAGTAGGAATTGCGCTCTCTGAATTAGTTTCAGCCAGGGCTTTAACTGCGTTTAATAAGCCAGCGGCTGAATCTGCTGTTTCTACTGCACGAATTAGTTCTATTACCATTTTAGTAGTTAAATATTGACAGTTAATTGACTATCGATTGCTTTTTTAATTATGTCGATATCTTTGGCAATAGCTTGAATTGCGGGTAGCAGTAAGTTGACCCAGGGAGGACTTTTTTTCGCTGTAAACGATCTGAGTTTGAGTTGGTTGTAATTTTTTCACACTATTTTTTAGACGTTGGCGTTCTGCTATCAGTTCGGCTTCAGATGGCTGGAGTATTTTTTCAGCAGTTTTGCGATCGCGAATTTCTGTGGTTAAAGTAGCATTAGCTTTAAATTCTCCAAAAATTAGGAACATCTGAGTTGGCTGAAACTGCCATACTCAAGAACTGTATCATAATCAATCCTTTTTCTCAATAAGCAGGCATTGTCGGTACTCTCCTCGATTGGAGGCGATCGCCTCCTTTATTGCTAAAAGTTTGATTTTCATCTGAGATGTAGTTGCTTCAGGTATGGTCAGATGCAAATCTATTAGTCTAGTCTTGAGCAAGGTTGAGCAAAACTCCTGACTTTTTCCAGTATCCGCTTATTGAATTATTTTCTTAATAGCTGTGAATAAAAACTAAATTTAGACAGGGGTTTCAACCCCTGGGAGTTATTGCTTGATATTATTGATTTCGGAGATAAATTTAAAGTAGCTTATCCATGAGCGTCATTACTTGGATAGCTTCCTCAGATAAAGGCGGGGATTTTGTTTGGTTAAGGTGGTGTTCTAAGATCCCTTTGAGGGCAATTAGTTTGAGGCTATTTTCTGCTAAGGTTTCTGCGATCGCACTTGCTCCAGGTAAATAACCAATCGCGCCTAAATCCATTAAAGCCGAACGCCGCAACTGTAAATCGTCACCATCCAAAGCTCTGACTAAGCGATCGCCATAAACCTCTTGACCTGTTAACTGATACATTGCTCGCAAGGCGGCATACTGCACCCGCTCGAAGGGATGCTCTAAAAATTGTGCAATTAGTTCTGTTCCTTCTTGAGCTCGGAGTGTTCCCAAAGCCTCGATCGCAGCATCGTAAGGCTGCACTAGGTGAGCTTTTCCAGGTACTCGTACCGCCGCCGCCACACCCCCTTCTAGTAATTGTAACAATGCAGGTATAGCAGTGCGATCGCCCAACATTTCTAGTGCCTGTACTGCTGCTTCCCGCAGATAATAATCTGAGGATTCTAAACAGCGAATTAAACACGGCACTGCTTGCCTGTCTTCTAGTTTTCCCAATGCCCGCGCTGCATTGCGTTGCAACGAATAGTCACCCGCTCTAGTTAGTTCCGACTCTTCCTCCAAAGCTGCGATCAAACCTGCTATTGCTGCCGCCTCCCGGACTCGAAACCTGCCAACCCACCAAGCAGCATAATAGCGAAGGCTGTAATCTTCGTGATATAAATTCGCGATCGCCACCTCCACCGTCAAAGACTCCCCGCCCACCATCTCCGGTGGCGCACCTAATTCTGAATACTCCATGATTCCTTTAAATAATTAATTGCTAACAACTAATTGTTCGTTACTAATTTCAACAACTAGCAATCAACAATTAGCTATTAGCAATTACCAATTAGCTATCAGCTATTAGTTATTATCAGCTTCAGCGCTTTTTGTCAAGGGGTGAATGCTGACAATTGTTCCACCCAAACGAGCAATCCGTTCCATTTCTTGGTTCATCCGGCTGTAAGGCACGGTGATAAATGTACTGCCAGAGCGAATCTGATAGCCATTTTGATCCGTGTTTTCATTTTGGCGCAAGCCAGTCACTTCATAGCGAAAGCAGCGAGTGCTAGACGAGGAAGTGCTTGATTTTCCAGCTACGTTTTGACTCAACATTGTGCTTTTTACTTCCAACTTTTGAAGATTTATCAACCAAATTGCCAATGCTTAACTGTTAACCGTTAACTGTTAACTGTTAACTGTTAACTAAATAGCAGTAACGCTGGCAATTTTGCCACCCAGACGCTGAAATCTCTGCATTTGGCTGGAGAGGGCTTCAGCAGGCACGACGAAAGCCCTGCTGCTACGGCGCACGCTGGGATATCCACCCACAGAAAGACCTGCTACTTCAACGCGGAACAAACGACCTTCTTTGCCGTAAGCTGCTGCGCCACCTAAACCAGTGCTAGGAGTAACGTTGGCACTAGAAGGACGATAAGCCCAGCCGTCGTTGCCGCCAGAGGGTCCAATAATCGCAGTCACCGTGTTGGAACCAAGTTCTCCAGCTAGGCGAGAGGATTTACCTTCTAATTGAGCGCGATCGCTATTAGCATAGCCCCGGTATAAGCGGAATATGCGGGTAAACCCAACAGTTCTTTGTCCTCGTTGAAAGACAAAGGCTCGGCAGTAAGGCACAATATCTTCACCGAAGTTTTCTTGATACTCTACGGAGTCAATGTAGGAATCAATATCAGCATCGTAACCTTGAGATTGGTACAAATTCAAGTGATGGATCACTTCCGACTCGTCGTAGGGAGCGCGACCTAACAAATGTTTGTAGTTAAGTTCAATCAACCGGGTTTGGAAACTGTTGTAGAAAAACTTGGTTTTGTACAGTTCTGATTTCGCCACAGCCCGGACAAATTCCCGCACTGTCAAGCTACCATCAGACAGCAAAGACTCTGCACCGACTAGGCGCTCTGATTTCATTACGTAGTCGTTACCCAATAGCTGGCGATAAACAGCCTTAATCACAACTTGTGCGTCTTCTTTAGTCCAATTTTGACGCAATTCAAGCTTGGGTGCATCGCTATAAGCTGATGTTCCTAGTCTCGATGCTTGAGCGGTAATAGGCACGTCAAATCCTCCTGTGATTCACAATATCGTTCTTCGATTTGGGATTTTAGATTTAGGATTTTGGATTTATCCCTATACACAAATAGAGAAATTTTAAATTTTAGACAAAGCAAACTTTTCCCTTGCTAAAGCTAGGGGCTTGTTCTAAAAAAATCATCCAAAATTAAAAATCTAAAATCTTACAGCCAGTTGTTGGTCGTTAACTTTTAACTGTTGGCGGCAAAACAGTTAATGGGCAACTGATAAAGAACTGCGTCCCTGATTTAGCTAGGGAAATGCTTATGACACTGCCGCATACAGTCAATTTTTTATCGGTTTGCTCTTAATTAACTTCCAACCAGAAAACTTATTTATTGCTCTTTGCAGCATCTGCTGAAAACCGAAGATGCCCGGGAATGTAAACAACCGCTAACCCATTTGCTAACAGCAGCTTACCTTTCCGGGCATCACGCGCGCGATCTAGCTCAGGGCGTTGATTGCGTAGTCGATGTAGGAGTTAGCTTCAGAGGCAGCGTCGCCACTTAAACCGTGATTAGCTTTGATGTACTTGAGAGCTTCAACGTACCAGCTAGGAGACAACTCGAATGTGCGGTTGATTTCGTCGAGTCCTGCAATCAGGTATTCGTCGATGGGACCGGTACCACCAGCAACCAAGCAGTAAGTGATCTGGCGCAGGTAGTAGCCGATGTCGCGGGAGCACTTGGCTTTACCACGAGCATCAGAGGCATAGTTGTTGCCTTGCATTTGAGTGGTGTACGGGAACTTGTTGTACACTGCTTGGGCTGCACCATCGATCAAGCGCTGAGAGTTGGCGCTTAGTGACTTGGCGGCTTCTAAGCCAGAGGTGGCTTGGCGGAAGCGACCGAAAGCTACTTGGAGTTCAGTGCTGCTCAGGAAGCGGCCTTGAGAATCGGCGGCTGTGACTGCTTCAGTCAAAGGGGTTTTCATTGTTGAGGTATCTCCCTAGTGTTTTGCTTTGTTGTTCGTAACAAGTTTGTTTTGTGCAGATGCGATCGCTCGCGTCTTTACAGATATAGCCGACAGGGCTTTTTAGCCTACAGCAGAGGCTGCACGGTCGAAGTAGCCACCGATTTCAGCGACCAAGGAGTTGCAATCACCACGAGTGATGCCATTAGGATCGTTAACGATTGCGATCGCAGCTTCCTTCATTTTTTGGACACCGGCTGCAACAGAACCACCGGGAACTCCCAGAGCTTGGTAAGTTTCGCGGAGACCATTCAAGCAGCGATCGTCTAAAACGCTGGGGTCGCCTGCGAAAGTTGCGTAGGTGACATAGCGTAAGATGATTTCCATGTCGCGCAAGCAAGCTGCCATGCGACGGTGGGTGTAAGCATTACCGCCGGGAGCGATCAGTTGGGGCTGCTCAGCGAACAAAGAACGAGCTGCGTTGGCAACGATGCTGGCGGCGCTGCCAGTAATCCGGTTAACTGCATCAATCCGCTTGTTGCCATCTGCAACCATGCTGCTCAGGGCATCCAATTGACTGTTAGCGAGGAATTCGCCGCGAGCGTCAGCTTGGGAAACCACTTTGGTGAATGCGTCAAAAGTCATGAACGAACTCTCCTACTTTGGACTTAATTACGATACAAAACTGTTCAGTTAAATCAATTTCAGGCTGCTAGAGAGCCTGGAAAGGTCGAATACAGACACCAGCGAAAGGCTGGTAGGCTTGATTTCTCGTTGCGCCTCTGCCTTGGCTTTTTAGTTACTGCCACAGGCGGGCGTTTAAGAAACCTTAGAAAATTGTACACCGTTTATGAGAGGCAATAAACCTTATCAATCAGTGTTTTTGTTAACTTCTGCCTGTCGTTTCTGCCCTTCAGATTACCTTTATACAATGCTGTCGAGACTTTGTTTATTACAAATTATTACGGAATTTAATCTTTTTTCATAAATTAAAAATCGGAGGCATTTTTGGGAAAATTTACTCCTTTTGGTAGATGCAGTTATGGGGTCTCAAAGCATTATTGCGTTGGGAGTGTAGGTTTTTTGGGTCTACAGGAGCAGCCATGTGGAGATTACAGCGCGATCGCGCCCACACCATAGCCCCTCAATTTCACCTTATTAAGTAATTTTACTTTAAGTAAAGTTTCTTTAAGTAAAGTTTCTTTAAGTCCGCGGCGGCAGATTTTAGTTTGTGTCTATTCAGTTCCAACCGCCGAGTCTTAGAATCTACAATCAACTTTAAATTTCTACTTTCGCCTTGAGATGAACAGTAAAAGTAGACCCAACCCCCGACTCACTTTCAACAGTAATATCGCCCCCCATCATCTGACAGAAACGGCGGCTAATTGCCAATCCCAGTCCAGTACCGCCATACTTGCGCGTCGTCGAAGCATCCCCTTGAGTGAACACCTCAAACAAACGCTGCTGCTGTTCAAAAGACATACCAATCCCCGTATCAGCTACGCACAAATAAACCCAATCGCTAGCGCTACCTTGTTCGCGAGTCACACTCAGCTTTACCGTCCCTTCTTCAGTAAACTTGAGCGCATTCGAGAGCAAGTTAAATAGAATTTGCCGGACTTTAGTCAAGTCAGCAAATACAACCCCTAAATCATTAGAGTAAAAAACTTCTAGTGTGTTACCATTTTTCTGAGCTAGCGGATGCAGAGTTTCGACTACATCACCCACCAAATCCGCCATGTCAAAACTCTCTAAATAAAGCTCCATTTTCCCCGCTTCAATTTTAGAAAGGTCGAGGATATCATTAATTAAAGTCAGTAAATGTTTACCAGCACTCCGAATTTTGTTAATGTCGGGTAGCAAATCTTCTAACCCTTCCTCATCAGCTAATTCTTCTAACATTTCGCTGTAACCGATAATGGCATTAAGAGGAGTTCGTAACTCGTGGCTCATATTAGCTAAAAAAGTGCTTTTTGCTCTGGAAGCTGATTCTGCTTTGTGCAGTGCTTCTTGCAAAGCTACTTCCGCCCTTTTGCGCTCAGCAATCTCGAAGCGAAGCAACTTATTAGCATTCTTAAGCTGAGCAGTACGATTTTCGACAGTAAGTTCTAGTTCCTGCTTTGCCTTAGAAAGTGCCTGCTGCGCTCGCTGCCGCTCAAAGCCTTCTATTGCCAGAGCCACCAAGTTTGCCAGAGAATCGGCAAAAGTGCGTTCCTCCAGGGCCCACTGGCGGGGAGAGCCGATGTGTTCGTGGGAAAGTATGCCCACGATCTGGCCGCCCAGCCTGATCGGTACATTTAGTGTTGATGAGTTAGAAGTGGTAGCGATCGGTGTTGGGGCAATAATTTCTGGTTGTGAAGAGTACAGAGTTTTTAAAGTATTGTCGGCCAAAGGTGGTTCAGAAGGAGTCAAGTCGAGTTGTTGAGTCACCTCTAATGGGGGATCTAGAAAGCTACATCTTAAATCGCTGGCTGAGAGTTCTAAGCGGCTCCAGTGGCGATCGCTGCTAAGTTCATATAAGTCGAGGCATACTAACTTAATATTTGGCTTTTTAGACTTAAGAAATAAAGGCAGTTCGTCTGGATCTTTTGGTGCCTTATCTGTAGCCACTACTTCTGTTTCGCTATCTGCACTCGTTGCCAATCCCATATCTATTTGAGGCTCTGCCACCGAGCGAATTGCAAATCTAAAATCGTTGTATAGCCACACACTAACTTTATCTACTTCTAGAGTGTGGGCAGCGGTTTCAGTAATTTCACGAATTGCGGCATTGAGATCCCCGCCTTTGAGAGTCCTTTCCCGGCCAAGTTCCAGCAGTGCAAGACTTTGACGGCGGAGCCGTCGTTCATTCTTGATTAGAGCTTGTTCTGCCTCTTTGCGCTTGGTAAGATCGTATAGAGCGCACAGTATCGTCGGTTCTCCGCTGAAGGTCAGCGGTTGGACGGAGATCATTACCCAAAATATTGTCCCGTCTGCTTTTTTGGCTTGCAGTTCCCAGTTTTGAACGTAACCGTCTCTGGCAAGAGCGTCGAATACCTTCTCGCGCTCGCTTTGATCCCAGTAAAAATCTGGGGTGCGGCGATCGATCAGCTCTTCGAGGGGGATGCCCAGCAGAGCTGAGAATTGGGCGTTAGCATAGACGATCGCACTGTCAGTTACACGAGCGATCAGTACGGGTACGGGAGTTGCTTCTGCGATCGCTCGAAACCGCTCTTCGCTCTCCCGCACCACAGACTCAGCAAACCCTTGCAATTCAGCTTCAACTGTATCTGAGTGTTCCGCGGTAGTTTCCAGCAAGATTTCTAGGTCAGCTTTTTCACGCTTGAGCTCCTCAGTTTCCGAGCGCAGACGTAAAACCTCCAAAATTAGCTGTTCCTTTGATAATTCTTCTTCCTGCATGGGTTTTAGGTAATTGCTAACGGGCGGTTTGTCCTTAACTTTAATTTTTGGGCTTGCCGCTAATTACTAAGTATGGCTCATCCCCCATGTTTCGTTTACCATTTTGTCTACTTTATTTCAGTTCCAATTCCAAGGAAGGCATTAGCCGCTGCAAGTTCTTGAGCGACTTTTCCTGCCAGAGTATCTCCTTAGAGCCTTGTATCGCAATCTGAATATTCTTTTGCTGACGCACCTTAATAATAAACTTGGATAGAATGTTGATTCCAGAACTATTGAGAAATTCTAGCTGTTTCAGATCCAGAGTAATTCTCTCCGGTTGCGAGTCAGCTACATCGTTCAGCAATTGTACGATGGGGGCGTACTCTTCCATTTTACTCAGCCGGAATGAACCCTGGCAGGTAATCGTCTGAGTAACGCTGTCGTACCAGATGCAGTAATTTGTACCCTTGAGCTCCATAGTATGTGCTAGTTGTCAGTAATTTGCGATCGCTTGGGTAATGTTTGGCTACCCGCCTGTCTATGCCTGCTTTAATGCACCATAGCTTAATTCAGTTACATGAGGTTGGGATTCGCGCTGCTAGTAGTTTCGCTCTTTACCCTTTACTAATTAACACAATGTGTAATTTTTCGTTGTTATCCCTTCCCCTATCCGAAAGGGAGATGCCCAGGCTCAAAGAAGTTACTTGATAATTCTTGAAGTCCTACTATCACTGTAGAACACAAACGTATCTAAATATCTGCAAAATCAAGATTTTGTAGATATTGACAATAGCCACCAAATATATTTATAGTAAAATTAGTTTACAACAACTCATAAAAGGAAGTGGTATCTGTTGGATTCACTCCCTGCGTTTGCTTGTTCAAAAATGCAATCTAACTGTCCTTCGGGAGCGTGTAATGGCAATCTCAGAAATCACTGAAAAACTGTTGTCTGCGAAAAAAGCCAAGGGTATCACCTTTGCTGAGCTAGAAAAAACTGTCGGGCGGGATGAGGTGTGGATTTCCGCGGTCATTTACCGTCAAGCTAGTGCCTCTTTGGAGGAAGCTGAGAAAATTGTATCAATTTTAGGGCTAGATATTAGTGTAGCTGAAATTCTGACCGAACCTCCATTAAAAGGTTCTTTAGATAGTATAGTTCCGGTCGATCCTCTGATTTATCGCTTCTATGAAATTATGCAAGTATATGGGATGCCCCTCAAAGCAGTAATTCACGAAAAATTCGGAGATGGCATTATGAGTGCAATTGACTTTACCCTCGATGTTGAAAAAGAAGTAGATCCGAAAGGCGATCGCGTTAAACTAATTATGTCGGGTAAATTCTTGCCTTATAAGAAATGGTAAGATAGTACTGTTTTTTTACATTGAGTATTGAGTTATTCTGGATTACTGTGCAAGCCTTATCTTAATTAGTCTAACATTTTTAGTCTACCCCGCCGGACAGAATAGATAAGGCGGTCAATAGCTAAATGTTCCTCTGTAGTCAAAGAGTTGTTCACAAAGGCAACCATCAATGCTAAACGATCGCTGCGCCCGATCGTCCCCCGATCGTACACAGTGCTAAAAAGTTCTGCAATATTGGTTTCAGTAGAAATGATGTTCCCTTGCATACTTTTCTCCTATTCCTATAACTCGATGGTATTGATTGACTGCAAGCTACTACCCAGACAGGCGATACAAGACTAGAGTAATCAAGAGATCCACCTTTTTGGATCTTTCTAAAGAGGTAAATTCAATATAGTTTCTAAAAAACTAAATTGAATTCAGGAAAAGAGAAAAGCAAAACAGATTATTTACTGAAGATGAAATAAGTTCTGAGAAAAAGTTATTTCCTGTGGTGTGGGCATCCCGCCCGCACCATTAGCAATTAGCCCTTAGCAATTAGCCATTAGCCATTTCCAATAATTGCGCTTCAGAAAGTTGATTAATTCCCAATGCCTGAGCTTTTTCTAACTTAGAACCAGCATCTTCTCCTACAACTAAATAATCTGTTTTAGCACTAACAGAATTTGTAACTTTACCACCAGCTTTTTGAATCAAATCTTTTGCTTCCTCTCGCTTCAGGGTGGGTAAAGTTCCAGTAATAACAAAAGTTTTGCCTACAAATAACGAATTTTTTTCGGCTGCGACAAGTTTAGATTCTTCTGACTTTAATTGTAAACCCGCAACTTTCAATCGTTCAATTAAAGTCTGATTAGCGGGGACTTGAAACCATTGATAGAGAGATTGAGCAATTTCTGGCCCAATTCCATAAACTCCCTCAATAGTGGCAGCAGATGCCGCAGCTAACAATTCGACATTTGAAAATTTTTCTGTTAACAATACTGCATTGACACTACCGACGTGACGAATGCCTAAACCGTACAATACTCTCGACCAAGGTTGAGTTTTAGACTGCGCGATCGCGCTTACCAATTTCTCTGCCAACTTCTTACCCATCCGTTCTAAAACCATCAATCTTTCCGCTGTCAAATCATAAATATCTGCCACAGAATGGACTAAATTACTATCAACCAACTGTTGCACCAACTTTTCACCTATACCATTAATATCTAAAGCATCCCGACTACAAAAATGAATCAGCGCCCCTCTAACAATAGCTGGGCAAGATGTATTAATGCAGCGCATCACCGCCTCACCCTTTTCTCTAACAACTGGTTGGCTACATTCTGGACAGCAACTCGGCATTTGAAAAAGTTGAGCACCTTCGGGGCGAAGTTCAGGCAAAACCCTTACCACTTCGGGGATAATTTCACCAGCTTTGCGAACAATTACAGTATCGCCAATGTGGATATTTAGGGATAAAATGCGATCGCTATTGTGTAGCGAAGCCCGCGACACTGTAGTACCCGCTAACTGCACCGGTTTCAACTCTGCAACTGGCGTTAGCGCCCCCGTTCTTCCTACTGAAACCGCGATCGACTCAACTAAAGTCGGGGCTTCTTCAGCAGGATACTTGAGTGCGATCGCCCACCGGGGAAATTTCTGAGTAAAACCTAATTGTTTTTGTAGCAGTAAATCATTTATTTTAACAACAACCCCATCCGTCATATAAGGCAAATTTCGCCGTTCAATATCCCAATATTCGTAATATTCGCGCACCTCATCCAAAGAAAGACAAAGTTTACGGTTTGGGTTGACCTTAAACCCCATAAGCTGCAACAATTCCAAAGATTCCCACTGAGTGCGAGTGACATCAACATCTTCTCTACCTGGTACTTGCAGCGTATAAGCAAAGAAATCTAAACGTCGTTTAGCTACAATTTTTGAATCTAGTTGCCGCAATGTACCCGCTGCCGCATTGCGAGGATTTGCAAATAGAGACTCGCCAACTTTTTCTCGTTCCTGATTAATTTCTTCAAACACTGCCAATGATAAAAAAGCCTCTCCTCGAACTTCCACCAAGGACGGACAATTTTCTAATTGTAGTTGTAATGGAATCGAGCGAATTGTCTTGACATTTTGGGTAATTTCTTCCCCACTAACACCATCTCCTCGCGTCGCACCCCGGATTAAAATACCATTTTCATAACTTAGGGCCAAAGCAGAACCGTCTATTTTTAATTCACAGACGTATTCAAAACTATTAGTATTAGGTGCAGATCGTTGCCACCGTTCCTGCCATTTCCCAAATTCCTCAATATTGAAAGCATTTTCCAAACTGTAGAGAGGGATATTATGCCTGACGCTGGAAAACTGAGTAGCTGGTTTTTCCCCAACCCGCTGAGTTGGACTTTCCAGAGTTATTAACTCTGGATGATTAGTCTCCAATTCTTGTAGTTCGCGATAGAGGCGATCGTACACCTCATCTGGCATCATCGGCGCATCCAAAACATAGTAAGCATAGCTAGCTTCCTGTAATTGTTTCCTCAATTGTTGGACTCGCTGCTCAACTTCTGACATCATAATTAATTTTAGATTTTACAGGTACAGGTACGTAGTTGGGCTTTAGCCCTCTTTTATATATATTGAAAGAGGGCTAAAGCCCAACTACGTACCTTTATTTAATTAACGTTCCCAGTCTTCAACTTCATACAAGAAACGGCTACTTCCCAGCAATTTGCGATTAGCTGAGGTACTTTGGACAAAAACAACATATTTTTCCAAATTACTTGGTTTTATCCGAGCTGTTTCGCCCTTCGGAAGACCTAACATTTCTCGCGCCGCGTCACCTTCAAATAAGTCACCGGTGGCGCGATCCATCAAAACAATTTCTTTCTGCCCTTGGATAGTTTCTGTCTTTGTAAATTCATAAAACCCTCGCCCTGTTTTAAAACTCAAGCCATTTTCTAACACAAACGCTTTAATAGAAATGTCATTGTCTACTTCCAAAATTTGAAACCTTCCCGGCTTCACAGCTTTCAATTGAGCAGGTTCGCTAACCTCTGGGGCTTCCCGTTTGAGCATAGTATTGAACATTTTGCTCAATCCACGATTCATACGACCTTCACTAACTACTTCTTGCTCGTAAGCTTGCAATTGTTCGTTAGAAGATTGTTGGTAACAAACCGCTAAAAAGAAATCCGTGATGTAGGAAAACTGGTCAAGATTGAGGTGAAAACCACCGGATTTTTCCGCGAGTTCTTTATAAAATAAAGTAGCATGAGAACGGTTAAGGGCTTGGATGCCATAAACGGCAATTCCCAT